>NZ_JBHXVE010000001.1:197000-249986 GCF_042672505.1 Streptomyces sp. NPDC127190 | reverse complement strand
TCGTGTTTGGCGCTGTTCGTGTACGCGCGGCGGCGGGGGTGATGCGTCACCGCGGGGCCGGCGCTTTTTCGTGCCGCCTTACTCGTCGTCCCCGCTCCCGATCCGGCGCAGGCTGACCGCCGCGCCCACCGCGGCCCCCAGCAGCAGCACCGCCCCGGCGATCGCCGCCGCGTGCATCCCGCTGGTGAACGCCGCCCGTGCCGTGGCGAGCAGGGACGCGCCGGCCCGGCCGGGCAGCGAGGCGGCACTCGCCAGGGCTCCGCCCAGGGTCTCGCGGGCCCCGGCCGGAGCCGTGGCCGGCATCGCGTGGCGGTAGACCGCCGTACCGATGGAGCCGAGCACCGCCATACCGAGCGCGCCGCCGAACTCGGCGCCGGTCTCCAGCAGCGAGGAGGCCGTGCCCGCCCGCTCCAGCGGGGCGCCGCGCAGCGCGAGGTCGGTCAGCTGGGACATCAGCGCGACCAGACCGCAGGCCAGGATTCCGGACCCGGTGAGCGCGAGCCACAGCGAGTCGGTGCCGACGAGGGCGAGCAGCGCACAGCCGGCCGCCATGGTCGCGAAGCCGCCGGCGACGACGTACCCCCGGTTGACGCCCCGCCGTACGAGCTGGGCGGTGAGCGGAGCGGCGACCCCGATGAACACCGAGGGCAGCAGGCTCCACAGGGCCGCAGCCAGCGGGCTCTTGCCGAGGACCGCCTGGAGGTACTGCGTGGTGAAGACGGCCGAGCCCATCATGCCGAGACTGGCGACGAGGTTCAGCACCAGCGCCGGGGTGAAGCCGTGCCCCTTCAGCAGGGCGGGCGGGACCAGCGGGGCGGCCGTGGTGCGCTGGCGGTGGAGGAAGAGGGCCGCGAAGAGCAGACCGACGGTGAGCGAGCCGACGTAGAGCGGGTGCCAGCCCTCGGAGGGGATCTCCTTCAGGCCGTAGACCACGGGGAGCACGGCGGCCATCGACAGCGGGACGCTCGGCCAGTCGAAGCGGCCGGGCTCGGGATTGCGGAACTCCGGCAGCAGCACCGGGCCGAGGAGGAGCAGCAGCGCCATCGCGGGCAGGTTGACCAGGAAGACCGAGCCCCACCAGAAGTGCTCGACCAGGATGCCGCTCAGCACCGAGCCGAGGGCGATACCGCCGGTCATCACGCTGGACCACAGGCCGAGTGCCTTCGCCCGCTGGCCGGGGTCGGCGAACATCGTGCGCAGCAGCGCCATCGTGGACGGCATCAGGGTCGCGCCGCCGATGCCGAGGACCGCGCGGGCCGCGATCAGGGTCTCGGCGCTGTTCGCGTAGGCGGCGAGGAGCGAGGCGGCGCCGAAGGCCGCGGCCCCCGCCAGCAGCAGCCGGCGGTGGCCGACGCGGTCGCCCAGGGCGCCCATGGTCATCAGCAGGCCGGCCAGGACGAAGCCGTAGACGTCGAAGATCCACAGCTGCTGGGTGCCGCTCGGGTGCAGGTCGGCGCTGATCGCCGGGGTCGCGAAGTACAGGACCGAGACGTCCATCGAGACCAGCAGCAGCGGCAGCATCAGCACGCCGAGCGCGGTCCACTCGCGGCGTCCGGCGCGGGCGGTCGGGGAGGGGGAGGGGATCGGACTCGGGGCGGTGCTCGTCGCGTTGGTCATGACAGGGAATGTACAAGCGTATTAAACAGCTGTCTAGAACGATTGTATAAGTCACGCGTCTATGACGGCTGTATGGACCGTGGGTAGGGTGAGGCCATGGGACACCGTGAGGATCTGCTCGAAGGCGCCAAGCGCTGCCTGCTGGAGAAGGGCTTCGCGCGCACGACGGCACGCGACATCGTCAAGGAGTCGGGGACCAACCTGGCCTCGATCGGCTACCACTACGGGTCGAAGGACGCGCTCCTGGCGCAGGCGTATGTGGCGCTGATCGAGGGCGTGGGGGAGAGCTTCGACCCCGGCTGGGGCAGCGGCGGCGAGGTCACCTCACCCGCCGGCTCACTGGCGCGGTTCCAGGAGGTGTGGGCGGACATCATCCGGGCGGTGCCCGCCTCCCGGGCGATCTGGCTGCTCAGCTTCGAGCTGCTCTTCCAGGGCGACCGGCTGCCGGAGGTGCGCAGACTCCTGGCGGAGGCCCAGGTGGAGGGCCGTAAGGGCATCCTGTCGATGTTCAACGGCGTGCCGGAGGATCAGCTGGACGACGCGGCCGTCGACACCGAGGGCCGCTTCTACCAGACCCTGCTCAACGGGCTGATGGTCCAGTGGCTGTTCGACCCCGACTCGGCGACCGGGGCCGAACAGCTCACCGAGGGTCTGCGCCGGATCCTCGCGGCGGCCGAGCCGAGCTGATCCCTTGCGAACCTCCTTCCAGTACAGTCGACTTGAAGTGGTTCGCGGGCGTCTTCGGGGGGCCGGATGGACAGTGCCGGGGTCGAGCGGGTCCGGGTGAACGTGTTCGCTCCGGCCGACGCGGAGTCGCTGGCCGCGACCGAGGCCGCGTTCGCGGCCGCCGAGAGCGCCGGGAAGGGCGTCGACGCGCGCGGGACCGTTCCGCTGGGCGACGTGCTGATGATCGGCTCGGTGGCGACGCACGCCCTCGCCTATCTGATCAACACCCTGCGCAAGGCGTGGAGCAAGGGCGTGGTGGTCGACGCGATCGGACGGCAGCTCACCATCCGCCAGGACCCGGCGCTGCCGCGCGGTGTGGTGGTGGTTCGCGCCAAGTCGGGCGAGGTGACCGTGCGCGACGGGGCCGGGCTGGCGGATGTCATCGCGGGTGCGCTGCCGCCCCGCGGCGGGGACGCCGGGTCCGGCGGTGCCGCCGGGGGACCGGGCGGTGTCTGACCCGGGGCGCAGCATCCTCTTTGCCGAGCAGCAGAATCCCCTGCTCGCGGCCGAGGCGCGCGAGATGAGCATGGCCTTCGCGGACTTCTCCTTCCTGCGGTGGATCACCGGCGAGGAGGATCCGGACCGGGCCTGGGAGATGTACTTCGACCGGACCCAGCGCCAGGTGCGAGGGCTTCTGGACGGGCTGCTGGGCACCTTTCCCCCGGAGGACCACGCCCGGGCGCTGGAACTGGCGCGCTCCGTCGAGGCGTTCGTCCTGCCGTCGAGGGCCGTGGAGTCCCGGGTCTTCCGCAACCCCGGCGAGGCCGGCGGCTGGCTCATCGGCATCTCCCCGCTCGTGGTGCAGATGAGCGCCGAGATCGCCTGGGGGATGAACACCGCCCACCCCTACATGGCCGAAGTGCTGCCCAAGGGCTGGCAGGAGGCGACGATGCACGCCTTCGAATCGCTCGACCTGTTCATCAGCCGGTACATCCGTGCGCTGGAGGGGAACGGCGAAGCGCCCCCGCCGACGAGCATGCTGGACATCGCGATGGAGGTCACCGCCGAGGACCGGGAACGGCAGCACGGCAGGGGGCCGCGCGACTTCTACGACGCGGCGGTCGCCTTCGCCCTCACCCATGAACTGACCCACATCCAGTACGGGCATCTCTGGCCGGCGGACCACGCCGGCCCGCCGGTGCTCCTCCCCCAGGACACCGCCGCGGCCCTCGGATTCACCGACGAGGAGAACGAGGAACTCATCGCCGACGCCGCGACCTTCACCGCCTGCTTCAACTACTTCCTCGGCGCGTGGTTCATGCTGAACGAGCGGCCCCGCGCCCTGCGCCACCCGGTGCGGGCATGGCGCTGGCAGGCCCGGATGCGGCTCACCGCCTGGCACAGCGCGCGGCGCGCGACCGAGGCCTGCGAGGCCTACTACTCCACCGTCGCCATTCTCGCGGACCTCACCTTCCGCCGCGGCGACGACGACACATCCCGGCGGCTGATGACCACCGCCGCCCGGCTCCCGCTGATCCAGCTCTACGTCCAGCGGATGCGCGAGGAGCAACTCGCCGCCGCCTACGGGCCGTTCATGTGGGCCGACCGGGACGTCTCCTACCGCAAGGCGCACCACCGCTGGCGCATCCACATCATCGACGACGTCCTGCCGGCGACGAGCCGCCACCAGCGCTCGGACACCCCCGACTGGGTCCTCTCCCTGCGCACCCCCGTCGATCCGGCCGGTGAGAAGCCACTGGCGGCCATCGCCCTGGCCGAGTGGCAGCAGACGCTCGACCGGGTGACGCGGGAGCAGGGGCCCGACGCCCCCGACACCTTCGCCGCGCGGGCCAACCTCGCGCAGTTGCGGTACCAGAGCGGAGACACCGCGGGCGTGGTGGCCGCGCTGGAGGAGCTGCGCGGCGACGTGGAGCGGGCGCTGGGCCGCGACCACCTCCACGCCTTCACCGTCCGGCACAACCTGGCCTGGTTCCGGGCGGACACGGGCGACCGCGAGGGGGCCATCACCGCGTACCTCGAACTCCTCGCCGACCAGGAACGCGTCCTCGGCCGCAAGCACCCCGAAGCCCTGGACACCCGGTACGAACTGGCCTGGCTGTACGGCCAGACCGGCAGGGCGGCTCTGGCGGCGGACACCTTCCAGGTGCTGCTGACGGCCTACGAGCGCGCCCTCGGCCCCGGGCACTCCGCCACGGTCGCCACCCGCAAGAGCCTCGCCCACTGGCGCGAGCGGGCGGGGGACCCGGCGGGAGCGGCCGCCGTCGAGGCCCAGCTGCTGGCCCAGCAGGAGCCCGTGCTCAGCCCCGGCCATCCCGACACGCTCGCCGCCTACGAGGCCCGCCTCGCCGAACACCGCCGGACCCGCGGCCTCGGCCAGCCGGACACCCTCACCACCCTCTGGCTCGTCGCGATGCTGCGCGGCAGGGCGGGTGACGCGGCCGGGGCCGCCGCCGCGTACCAGGAACTGCTCGGCCAGGACCTGCGCGAGCTGGGCTTCGACGAGGTGGACCTCCGGCTCGTCCGGGACAGCCTCGACCACTGGCGGGGCCGCGCCGCCGACGGGTGAGGGCGCCCCGGCGGGAAGCCGCCGGCCGCTCCTACCCGGCCGGCAGGGCGAAGGCGTAGCCGCGCCGCTCGCCGCAGGCGGGGCACAGGCCGGTGAAGAGGGAGTGCAGGCCGCTGTCCGTCCGGGTCACGGTGTTGTCCCAGCGGCAGCGGAACTCCCCGCACACGCAGGCGCGGTGCACCACGTCCACGAACGCGCCGAGGTTGGTGTCGTGCCCCGTCTCGGGCTCGGGATCGGGGACGTATCCGTCGGTGAGCCGGGGATACGGCCTGCGCTTGCGCTCCAGCGAGGACGCGGTGACGGCGCCCCTCCCCTCGCACTCGACGCAGGAGCCGGGCCCGTAGTTGCTCGCGTAACACCAGCAGCGGCCGTAGCTCCGGGGGTTGCCCGGGTCGCGGCCGGTGCCCTCGCAATCCATGCAGGCTCCCCAGCCGTGGCAGGTGTCGCACAGCACGCCGTCGACCGTGCTGAGGGTGTACGAGGGCTGCCCCAGCGCCCGGGCCGGGAACACCACCGGCGACCAGGCGGTGCACATGAGGACCGCCGGGCCCCGGCCCTGACGGATCTCGGCCGTGTTGTCGCCGTGCCGGACCGTTTCCCGGCCGGCCGTCTCCCACCCGGCCGACCGGAAGGCGTCCTGTACGGCGTCGACGCCGGGCGATCCGGCTCCGTCCAGGGCGGCGAGGAGCAGCGAACGATGCCCGACCGGCTCGGGGTCGTTCAGGTGGACCGGGTCCGTCCACGCCCGGACCAGTACCGGCAAGTGTGCCGGGGATGCCGTGGAGAGGATCCCGAGTATCTGCTCCTTCAGCCACATGGACGCATCCTGGCACGGGCCCCGGCGCCGGGCCCGGGCATGACAGGAAAGGGCCCGGCTACAGCCGTGCCCCCTTCAGGGCCATGTGCAGCAGCAGCCGGTCCTCCCCGTCGTCCAGGTCCAGGCCCGTCAGCTGTTCCACGCGGGACAGCCGGTAGTAGAGGGTCTGGCGGTGGACGCCGAGGGCGGCGGCGGTGCGGCCGGCCTGGCCGGCGTGGTCCAGGTAGGCCTCCGCGGTCCGGGCCAGTTCCTGGTGGGCGGGGGCGAGGAGCGGTGCCACGGCCGGGTCGTGGGTCACCCGGGCGGGCAGCGAGGTGAGCAGCCGGTAGGGGCCGATCCGGGACCACTCGGCGACCGGTCCGAGCCGGGGCTCGGCGAGCGCGGCCCGGGCCGCCGCCGACGCCTCCTGCCAGGCCACGCCCAGCTCGGCCAGGCCGGCCCGGACCTCGCCGACCCCGGCCGCGCGGGCGCCCTCCCGCAGCAGCCGCGAGGCGGCCGTCAGCGCCGGGGCGAGTACGTCCGTCGAGCGCAGCCGCACCAGCACGGCCAGACACTGCTGCCCCGGCCCCGCCGCCGCACCGCCCTTGGCGTCCCCCTCCCACGGCACCGTGCACAGCGCCGTCGCGTGCGGCACCGTACGGGCCGACGGCGCGTCGTCGGGGTCGGCCGAGGGCCAGGGGGCGACACAGACCACGGCGTGCGGGCCCTGCCCGCGCGGGCCCAGCGCGGTGCGCAGCGCGCCCACCGCCATGTCCTGCCGCCAGCCCGGCTCGGTGCTCAGCACCGCCCGGAACTCCCGGGTCAGATCGGCGCCGTGCTGTGCCTCGTCGGCGAGCAGCGCGCCGATCCGGGCCGTCACCGCCATGGCCGCCGCCAGCTGGGCGTCCGTCGGACCGGGGTCGTCCTCCAGCAGCCAGACATAGCCGAGGACGACGCCCCGGTGGCGGGCGGGCAGGCAGATCCGGCCGCGGTACACCCCCGCCGCCGGGGTCGGCGGGATCCGCACCGGCCCGGTCGCCCGGGCGATGCCGAACCCCTCGAACCAGGCCCGGACCGCCGCCGTGGAGCGCCGGGTCAGGATCGAGCGGGTGCGGACCGGGTCCAGGGCCGAGGGATCGAGGTCGCCCTCGCTGTCGTACGCCCCGAAGGCGATCAGCTCGAAGTCCCGGTTCTCCAGGGTCGCCGGTGCGCCCAGCAGCTCCGAGATCTCATCGACCAGTTCCTGGTAGTCACCCCTGTATTCGGCCGTCACCCGGGCATTCTCCCGCATTTCCGCAGGGGCTTCATACATCTGTCTGAGATCCCGTGCACGGATGCGTGACAGCTGTCGATGGCCGAGGATCGGAGGGATCCTTAGGTTTCACGGTGGTTCTCCGTGCCGTACCCGAAGCGTCGGGTGATGGCCGTTTCGGTGCTTGTCTGTGGAGGTGCCCCGTGCTGGGTCCCGTGATTCTCGCCGCGTCGCGAAGCGACCGGATGCGACGCCTGATCTCGGCGGCCCCGGTGACGAAGCAGGTCGTCGACCGCTTCATCCCCGGCGAGACGGTGGCCGACATCGTCCCGATCATCAAGGACCTGACGGCCAGGGGTCTGGAGCTGACGATGGACGTCGTCGGCGAGGACATCACCACCCCCGAGCAGGCCACCGCCGCCCGGGACGCCTACCTCGCGCTCATCGACCACCTCAAGGAGCTCGACCTCGGCACGCGCGTCGAGATGTCCGTCAAGCTCTCCATGTTCGGCCAGGCGCTGCCCGGCGGCCACGAGCTGGCGCTCGCCAACGTCCGCCCGGTCGTCGAGGCCGCCGCCGCCATCGGTACGACGGTCACGCTCGACGCCGAGGACCACACCACCCTCGACTCGATGTTCGCCATCCACGAGGAGCTGCGGAAGGACTTCCCGCAGACCGGCTGCGTCATCCAGGCCTACCTCTTCCGCACCGAGGCCGACGCCCGCCGGCTGGCCGAGTCCGGCAGCCGCGTCCGCCTGGTCAAGGGCGCCTACAAGGAGCCCGCCGAGGTCGCGTACCAGCAGAAGCACGAGATCGACAAGGCGTACGTCCGCATCCTGCGGATCCTGATGGAGGGCGAGGGCTACCCGATGATCGGGTCCCACGACCCGCGCCTGATCTCCATCGCCCAGGAGCTGGCCCACAAGGCCGGCCGCAAGCTGGACGAGTACGAGTTCCAGATGCTGTACGGCATCCGCGGCGACGAGCACCTGCGCCTGGCCGCCGAGGGCCACCGCATGCGCGTCTACACCGCCTACGGCACCGACTGGTACGGCTACTTCATGCGCCGTCTCGCGGAGAAGCCGGCCAACCTCCGCTTCTTCCTCCGTTCGATGGTCAGCAAGGGCTGAGCCCCCAAGCCCCACCACCCGCTCACGCACAAGGAGTTCGGATCTCATGGACGCTGTGACCCAGGTCCCCACCCCCGTCAACGAGCCGGTGCACGGCTACGCCCCCGGCTCGCCCGAGCGCGCCCGCCTCGAGGTCAAGCTCAAGGAGCTGGCCGAGAACCCGATCGACCTGCCGATGACCATCGGCGGCGAGAAGCGGATGGGCGGCGGCGAGCCGTTCCAGGTGGTCCAGCCGCACAACCACAAGGCCGTCATCGGCACCGGCCGGCACGCCACGCAGGCGGACGCCCAGGACGCCATCGACGCGGCCCTGGCCGCCGCGCCGGCCTGGCGTGCGATGGCCTTCGACGACCGTGCCGCGATCATCCTGCGCGCCGCCGAGCTGCTGGCCGGCCCGTGGCGCGAGACCATCGCAGCCTCCACCATGCTGGGCCAGTCCAAGACCGCCCAGCAGGCGGAGATCGACAGCCCCTGTGAGCTGGTCGACTTCTGGCGCTTCAACGTCCACTACGCCCGCCAGATCCTCGCCGAGCAGCCGCCGGCGAACTCCCCGGGTGTGTGGAACCGCCTGGACCACCGCCCGCTGGAGGGCTTCGTCTACGCGATCACGCCGTTCAACTTCTCGGCGATCGCCGCGAACCTGCCCACCGCCCCGGCCCTCATGGGCAACGTGGTGGTCTGGAAGCCGTCCCCGACCCAGACCCACGCGGCCGTCCTGCTGATGCAGCTGCTGGAGGAGGCGGGCCTGCCCAAGGGCGTCATCAACCTGGTCACCGGCGACGGCATCGCCGTCTCCGAGGTCGCCCTGCACCACCGCGACCTGGCCGGCATCCACTTCACCGGTTCCACCAAGACCTTCCAGTACCTGTGGAAGACGGTCGGCACCAACATCGAGAAGTACCGCTCGTACCCGCGTCTGGTCGGCGAGACCGGCGGCAAGGACTTCGTGGTCGCCCACCCGTCGGCCGACCGCGCGGTGCTGAAGACGGCCCTGACCCGCGGTGCCTTCGAGTACCAGGGCCAGAAGTGCAGCGCCACCTCCCGCGCGTACCTCCCGGCGTCGATCTGGAACAGCGGCTTCAAGGAGGAGTTCGCGGCCGAGGTCGACTACCTCACCATGGGTGACGTCACCGACCTGTCGAACTTCATGGGCGCCGTGATCGACGACCGCTCCTTCGCCAAGAACAAGGCCGCGATCGACCGCGCCAAGCAGGACCCGGCGTGCACGATCGTCGCGGGCGGCACCTACGACGACTCGGTCGGCTACTTCGTCCGCCCGACCGTCATCGAGTGCACCGACCCGGAGAACGAGGTCTTCACGACCGAGTACTTCGGCCCGATCCTCGCGGTGTACGTCTACGAGGACGACAAGTACGACGAGATGCTGACCCAGATGGAGTCGGTGTCCGACTACGCCCTCACCGGCTCGGTCATCTCCAACGACCGTGCCGCGGCGGCCTACACGATGGAGAAGCTGCGCTACGCGGCCGGCAACTTCTACATCAACGACAAGTCGACCGGCGCCGTCGTCGGCCAGCAGCCCTTCGGCGGCGGCCGGGCCTCCGGCACCAACGACAAGGCCGGTGCCCCGCAGAACCTGCTGCGCTGGACGCTGACCCGCGCCATCAAGGAGACGCTGGTCCCGCCGACCGACTACACGTACCCGCACATGGGCTGATCCCGGCCCCCCAAGTCACGGGCCGGCAGGCCTGCCTCGGAGCAGGCCTGCCGGCCCGTCGCCATCTCTGGCCACGCCGCCCCTACGAGAAGTTCAGGGTGATGTCCTTCCCGTCCTTGAGGCCGCTCTGCTTGACGCTCGGGTGGAAGCTGTGCGTCGTGCCGCCCGAGGTCTCGCAGTTCACGGTGACGCGGAGGGTGAACGCCTTGTTCACCGGGACGGTGAGGTCGACCGGACCGTACGCGCCGCTCGACTGGTCGTTGTTGTCCACGGAGTCCGCCGCGGGGCCCTGCCCGGCGTTCAGCGTGATCTCGGTGGGTACGGTGTTCGGGAACCTCGTCGCGCAACTCGCCGTGCCGGAGTAGCTCACGGTTCCCGTGGTGGTTGCCGAGTGCGCCGGTCCCACGACCAGCAGACTTCCGACGGTGGCCGTGGCGAGGACCGCCACGGCGCGGGACCTGTGGACGATGCGCGATGTGTTCGTGGGCATGTCACCACCTGCTCATGGTGTGCGGGTGTGTGATGGGGCCGCATGCGCGCGTCGCGCTGGGACGGGCGCTCTGCTGGTGGGGACCTCCGCGGGGTCGGCCGTCGCGTCGGCCTGGATGTCACTGCCGCGCGGTGTCACAGCAGCCCCGTCAGCCCCATCCGTTCACACACCACGCTGCAACACCCCGGCCCCGGCTGCAACCGCAGCCCCGCTGACCAGGCACGGGCCGGGAAAGAGTCTCAGGGGATCGCGCGGACGAGCATCTTTCCCGTGTTGCCGCCGCGCAGCATCCGCAGGAACGCCTCCACGATCCGCTCGAACCCGTCGACCACCGTCTCGTCCGCCGTCAGCGCCCCGCTGCGCAGATGCGGCACGGCGAAGTCGTACAACTCCTCCTGGAGATGCGTGTGGTCGCGGACCAGGAAGCCCTCGATGCGCAGCCGCTTCTCCACCACGGCGGCGTGGTCGAAGACGACCGGCGGCGCGTCCGGGGTGTTGTACTGGCTGATCGTGCCGATCCGCACCACCCGGCCCCGGTCGCGCAGCGCGTCGATCCCCGCGCCGAGGTGCTCGCCGCCGACGTTGTCGACGAACACGTCGACGCCCGCGGGGGCGGCCTCGGCCAGCAGGTCGGCGACCGGGGCGGTGTGGTAGTCGAAGACCGTGTCGTAGCCGACCCGGTCGGCCAGGTACGCGGCCTTCTGCGGGCTGCCCGCGCTGCCGGTGAGCCGGCCCGCGCCGAGCAGCCGGGCGAAGCGGCCGACCGCCGTGCCGACCCCGCCCGCGGCGCCGGAGACGAACAGGTCCTCGCCCTCGCGCAGCCGGGCGATCCGGGTGAGGGCGACATACGCGGTGAGGCCGGTGCCGCCCAGCACGCTCAGATACGCGGACAGCGGCACGCCCGGGTGGTGGGGGAGCCGGCGCACCTCCTCCGGGCGGACCACGGCATGGGTGCGCCAGCCCTGGCGGTGGAAGACGACCTCGCCCTCGGGCAGCGCCGGGGTGCGGGAGGCGACGACCCGGCCGAGCGTGCGGCCCTCCAGCGGGGCGCCGAGCGCGAACTCACCGTCCATCATCTCGCGGTGGTAGGGATCCACGGACCAGTAGAGGTTCTCCACCAGGGCGGTGCCGGGGGCCGGTTCGGGGACCGGGGACTCGGCGAAGCGGAAGTGGTCCGCGGTGGGGAAGCCGGTGGGGCGGGCGGTCTGCTGGACGGTGAGCGCTGTTTCGGTCATGGACGGGACGCTAGGCAGGAATGCCGGAGCCGGGCAGAGGGTTGCGCTCATGGAACGCGCCGGTCCATGAGACGCCCTCATATACCCAGGTGGGAGCCCCGAATTGAGCACAGCCGACCTTGCCCCGCAGGAGCTGAGAATCCTGGTCGCCGTGGCCGACGAGGGAGGGTTCTCGGCCGCGGCCGGCCGGCTCGGCGCCACCCAGTCCGCCGTCTCGCACGCCGTGCGCGGGATCGAGCGGAAACTCGGTGCGGTGCTCTTCGAGCGGGGCCGGTTCGGCGCCCGGCCCACGGCCGCCGGCGAGCGGGCCGCGGCGCATGCCCGGCGGGTGCTGCGGATGCTGGACGCGCTGGCCGCGGACGTCCGCGCCGCGGACGGCGGGGGGATCTCCGGGCCGCTGCGGATCGCCGCCTTCCGCAGCGCGGCGCTGCATCTGCTCCCGCCCGCCCTGGAGCGGCTGGGCGCCCTGCACCCCGGCATCGAGGTCGAGGTGAACGTCGTACGGGAGGTGGGCGCCGGTACCGCGGGCGAGGTCGCGGCCGGCCGGGCCGACGTCGGGATCGCCACCCTCAACGGGCCCTTCCCCGCGGGGCTGGTCGGCGATGTGCTGCTGGAGGAGCCGTACTCCCTGGTGGCCCCGGCGGGGCACCCGGCGCCGCGCGGCCTGCCGCTGGTCGACTGGACGGAGAACTGCGGCTCCTACACGCGCGACTGGTGGGCCGCCCAGGACTGGATCCCGGCGGCCACCGTGCGGGCCGAGGACGACGGGGCGGTGCTGTCCATGGTGGGCAGCGGGCTCGGCATGGCGATCATGCCGGAGCTGTCGCTCGCCGCCGCACCGCCCACCGTGGCGGTCACCGACCTCGGCCCGGCGCGGCCGTATCGCTCGGTCGGGTACGTCACCACCGCCGAACTCGCCGGCACCACCGCCGTACGGGCCCTGATCCGCACCCTGCGCACCCTGGGCCACAGCACACCCGAACGCACGAAAGCCCAGCTCAGGGCGGTGTGAGCCGGTCCGCCGTCTCAGATAGTAGGAAGTCCGAGTAATTGTGCAGACAGCGGCGGCCGGCTCCCTTAGTTTTGTAGGAGCCGAACGTCTCGCTCGATCCAGCGAATGGCGGTCGTGAGCCGGGCCCCGTGCAGGCAACCCCTGCGGTCCGCCGCTCTCCGCCCCTTCCGGCGTCTCGCTCACCCCTCATGACCCTCTTGTGCTCCGCGTTTGCGAAGGAGTCGATTCCCATGGCCGAGACGACCGTCCGCCGCCGCGTCCGCCACGTGTCCCACGCGAGCGAGTCCGACCGCAAGAACGCCGCCGCCGCCCTCCAGCGGGCCCTCGACCGCCGTGACAACGGCGGCGAGACCGGCCACTGAGCCGGCCGACGCCGCATCGGTCGTCCGTATGGTGGACGCGCCGTGTCATCACCTGGGACGAGGAGTAGGGTGCCCGCATGTCTCGCAGCATCAATCTCGCAGTGATCCCCGGTGACGGCATCGGCCAGGAGGTCGTGGCCGAGGGTCTCAAGGTCCTCTCCGCCGTCCTGCCGCAGGATGTGAAGCTGGAGACGAAGGAGTTCGACTTCGGCGCCAAGCGCTACCACGCCACCGGTGAGACCCTCACCGACGCGGACCTGGCGCAGCTGAAGCAGCACGACGCGATCCTCCTCGGCGCCATCGGCGACCCGTCGGTCCCCTCCGGCGTCCTGGAGCGCGGCTTCCTGCTCAAGCTCCGCTTCGCCTTCGACCACCACGTCAACCTGCGGCCGAGCAAGCTGCTCCCCGGCGTCGCGACCCCGCTGGCCGGCCAGCCCGAGATCGACTTCGTGGTCGTCCGCGAGGGCACCGAGGGCCCCTACACCGGCAACGGCGGCACCATCCGCAAGGGCACCGAGCACGAGGTCGCCACCGAGGTCTCCGTCAACACCGCCTACGGTGTCGAGCGCGTGGTCCGCGACGCCTTCGCCCGCGCCCAGGCCCGCCCGCGCAAGAAGCTCACGCTGGTCCACAAGAACAACGTGCTGACCTTCGCCGGGCACCTGTGGACGGACATCTTCACCAAGGTGGCCAAGGAGTTCCCCGAGGTCACCACCGACTACCTGCACGTCGACGCCGCGACGATCTTCCTGGTCACCCAGCCCGAGCGCTTCGACGTCATCGTCACCGACAACCTCTTCGGCGACATCATCACCGACCTCGCCGCGGCCGTCTCCGGCGGCATCGGCGTGGCCGCCTCCGGCAACATCAACCCCAGCCGGGAGTTCCCGTCCATGTTCGAGCCGGTCCACGGCTCGGCCCCGGACATCGCCGGGCAGGGCAAGGCGGACCCGACCGCCACGGTCCTCTCCGTCGCCCTGCTGCTGCGCCACCTCGGCTACGACGCCGAGGCCGACCGCATCGACACCGCGGTCGCCGCCGACCTCACCGAGCGCGCGGGCCGACCCGCCCGCTCGACCTCCGAGATCGGCGACGCGCTCGCCGCGCGAGTAGCCGGCTGATCCGGCGCTCCACCCCTCAAGCCGCCGGGTCACCGATCGCCCGGCGGCTTCCCCCTGTCCCCGCCGGGTGCCACCATCGACCCTTGGGCCGCTTCACCCCGGATCCTGACACCGCAGCCTCCGCGCGATAATCGGACGCGGAGCCGCGGTATGAGGGAATGCTCGGACGTCCTAGCACCCGCCGCAAGGCGGGCGCCGGGAGGGTGCGCGGCCCGTCACTACAACCGGTGAAGGACAACCACTCATGACGACGCCCACGATCGAGCTCAAGCCCTCCGCCAGCCCCCTCGCCGCCGCCGAGCGCGAGGCGATCCTGGCCGACCCGGGATTCGGCCGCCACTTCACCGACCACATGGTGACGATCAAGTGGACCGAGGGCCGCGGCTGGCACGACGCCCAGCTCGTCCCGTACGGGCCGATCTCCCTGGACCCCTCCACCCATGTCCTGCACTACGGCCAGGAGATCTTCGAGGGCCTGAAGGCCTACCGCCAGCCCGACGGCTCGGTCGCGCTGTTCCGTCCCGAGGCGAACGCCCGCCGCTTCCGGCACTCCGCCCGCCGCATGGCCATGGCCGAGCTGCCCGAGGAGCTGTTCATCGCCGCGCTGGACGCGCTGCTCACCCAGGACGCCGACTGGGTCCCGCCGCACGGCGGTGAGCAGGCGCTCTACCTGCGGCCGTTCATGTTCGCCACGGAGGCCGCGCTCGGTGTCCACCCGGCGAACGAGTACCTCTTCATGCTGATCGCCTCCCCCTCCGGCGCGTACTTCCCCGGCGGCGTCAAGCCGGTCACCATCTGGGTCGCCGAGGACCACGTCCGCGCCGTCCCCGGCGGCACCGGCGACGCCAAGACCGGCGGCAACTACGCCGCGTCCCTGCTGCCCCAGGCCGAGGCCGCCGCACACGGCTGCCACCAGGTCGTCTACCTCGACGCGGCCACCCGCACCAAGGTCGAGGAGAGCGGCAGCATGAACGTCGCCTTCGTCTACGGCGACCGGATCGTCACCCCCGAGCTGACCGGCTCGATCCTGGAGGGCATCACCCGCGACTCCCTGCTCCAGGTCGCCCGGGACCTCGGCTACACCGCCGAGGAGGGTGTGATCACCCTGGAGCAGTGGCGGGCGGACGCCGCGTCCGGCGCCCTCACCGAGGTCTTCGCGTGCGGCACCGCCGCCGTGGTCACGCCGATCGGTCACGTCAAGACGAAGACCGACGAGTGGACGCACGGCGACGGCAACCCGGGCGAGGTCACCCTCCGCCTGCGGGACGCGCTGCTGGGGATCCAGCGGGGGAATGTGGAGGACAAGCACGGCTGGATGCATCGCGTCGGCTGACGGCTTGGCCGGGGGCGCGATCTGTCGTTCTTCGGCTGCGGCGCCGTCTTGGTTGATCGCGCCCCGCGGCGGAGCCGCATATCGACAGGGCCCCGCGCCCCTCAGATGCTCAGGGCTGCTTCGGATTGTTCCGTGTCCGAGGTGGCCCTTGGGCTTTGCTGGCCTCGGGTCAGGATCAGGTAGATCAGGCCGCCGACCGCGCCCGAGAGCAGGAAGCTACAGTCCACGCCGCCGGTGAGGTGCAGCAGGGGGCCCTGGTACGAGGGCAGGGAGACGGCCAGGAGGCCGACGCCGGCGCCGAGGGCCCAGGAGAGCGTCGCCCGGATGTTCCAGCCGGCCGTGTACCAGTAGATCCCGCCCCGGGAGCGGCGGTTGAAGACCTGGAGGGCGTCGGCGTCGTACACCCCGCGGCAGCGGACGAAGCCGATCAGGGTGATGACGGCCCACGGGGTGCCGATGGCGGTGAGCAGCAGCACGAAGGACGTCATCGCCGACTGGGCGTTCCAGGCGTAGTGGCCGACGAAGACACAGGCCGTGGCGACGATCGCGACCGTGTAGGTGGCGCGGGCCCGGGACGCCTTCGGCAGGATCGCGTCCAGGTCCAGGCCCATGGAGTACAGCATCAGACCCGCGTTGCCGACCGAGCCGGCCGACGCGGACAGCAGCAGCGGGACCAGGTACCAGGTGGGGGAGGCCTGGACCAGCGGACCGGCGTAGTCGAGGGCCGCGTGGGCGCCGTACGCCGTGAACGTGCCGAACAGCTGCGGCACCAGCAGACCCAGGATCAGCCCCAGCCAGGTGGCCCGCAGCACCCGGCGGTCGGAGTTGCGGGCGGGGGACATGTAGCGCGTGTAGTCGCCGAGCAGGGTGATGAAGGCGATGGGCCCGGACAGGCCGGCGGCGACGGCCGCCAGGAACCAGGTCGGCCAGAAGGAGCCCAGCAGATAGCCGCCGGCCTCGGGCAGCGCGGCGGTGCCGAAGTGCGGGGCGTAGGCGAAGACGCCGAGCAGCAGCAGCACGGTCATGCCGATGGACAGCACCTTGGACATGTTCAGCAGCACCCGGTAGCCATAGACCGCGCCCGCGACGGTGGCCCCGGCGAGCAGGGCGTAGACGATCGCGTACGACACCCCGTCCGCCGGCACCCCGAACATCCGCCCGAGCACGCTGAGCATCACATCGCCGCCGATCCACACCGTCAGCGCGGTGTAGCCGAGGGCGAGCAGCAGACCGACGACCGAGCCGACCAGCCGGCCCCGGACGCCGAACTGGGCGCCGGAGGAGGTGGACAGGTTGGTCGCGGTGCGCAGCGAGATCAGGGCGAGCGGCGCCGTCACGGCCGTACCGACGGCCGTGCCGGCCACGATCGAGCTGACCGACGCCCACCAGCCGAGCCCGAAGGACGGCGGCAGCCAGCCGAAGATGATCACCCCGAGGCAGAGGTTGGAGCCGAGCAGGATCGAGACGAGGTCGCGGGGTCCGCTGGTGCGCTCCTCGTCCGGGATGGTGTCGACTCCGCGTTGTTCTATCGGCATGGCTGGTCTCCTTCGACAAGCGCCGGTGAAGTTAGAGCAGCGTTCAATCTCTGCGAGGCCGCTCCAAGAGTCAATGCTTCAGTTTCACGAATTCTGTGTTTAGAGTGATGTTCTAAAGTATGGAACGTGGAAGGCAAGGAGGTGTCGCGTCGTGAGACTGACCCCCACGGAACGTGACCGGCTGCTGCTCTTCGGAGCCGCCGAGCTGGCCCGGGCCCGCCGCGCGCGCGGCCTCAGGCTCAATGTCCCGGAGGCGACCGCGCTGATCGCGGACACCGTCTGCGAGGCCGCCCGGGACGGCAGCAGGCTCGCCGAGGCCATCGAGGCGGCCCGCTCGGTGCTCGGCCCCGAGGACGTGCTCCCGGGCGTGGCCGACGTCGTCACCGAGGTGATGGTCGAGGCGGTCTTCGACGACGGCTCCCGGCTCGCGGTGGTCTCCGACCCGATCGGCGGCGGCCTCGGCGCGCAGGCGCCGGGCGCCCTGCTGCCCGGGCCGGAGCACGCCGACCCGGAACCGGTCCTCCGGCTCACCGTCACCAACACGGCGACCGTGCCGGTCTCCGTCACCTCCCACTTCCACTTCTTCGAGGCCAACCCGCGCCTCGACTTCGAGCGTCGGCTCGCCTACGGCATGCGGCTCGCGGTACCCGCCGGGTCCTCGGTCCGCTTCGGGCCCGGCGAGAGCGAGCAGGTCGGGCTGGTGCCGATCGGCGGCGAGCGGATCGCCATCGGCTTCGCCGGACTGGTCGACGGGCCGCTGGACGCGCCCGGAGCCCGTGAAGAAGCCCTGCGCAGGGCCGCCGCCTGCGGATACCTGGGCGCGACGACGGACGGAGGTGAGCAGCGATGAGCCGCTCGAAGGGACGAGAGGTGAGCCGGTCGATCCATGTCGACCCGCACGCCTACGCGGCCACCCACGGCCCGCGCGCCGGTGACCGGATCCGGCTCGGCGACTCCGGGCTCACCGTCCGCGTCGAGTCCGACTCCCAGCGCTACGGCGACGAGTTCCTGGCCGGGTTCGGCAAGACCGCCCGGGACGGGCTGCACCTCAAGGCCGCCGCCGTCCGCGACACCTGTGACGTGGTGATCAGCAACGTCGTCGTGATCGACGCGGCCCAGGGCATCCGGAAGGTCTCCATCGGCATCCGGGAAGGCCGTATCTGCGCCATCGGGCGGGCCGGCAACCCGGACACCCTCGACGGCGTCGACGTCGTCGTCGGCACCGGCACCTCGATCGTCTCCGGCGAGGGGCTCATCGCCACCGCCGGCGCGGTCGACACCCATGTCCATCTGCTGTCGCCGCGCATCATGGAGGCCTCCCTCGCCTCCGGCGTGACCACGATCATCGGGCAGGAGTTCGGCCCGGTCTGGGGCGTCGGCGTCAACTCCCCGTGGGCGCTGCGCCACGCCTTCAACGCCTTCGACGCCTGGCCGGTCAACATCGGCTTCCTGGGCCGGGGTTCGTCCTCGCACAGCGCCCCGCTCGTCGAGGCGCTGGCCGAGGGCGGCGCCTCCGGCTTCAAGGTGCACGAGGACATGGGCGCCCACACCCGGGCGCTGGACACGGCGCTGCGGGTCGCCGAGGAGCACGACGTCCAGGTCGCCCTGCACAGCGACGGCCTGAACGAGTGCCTCTCCGTCGAGGACACCCTGAAGGTGCTGGAGGGCCGGACCATCCACGCCTTCCACATCGAGGGCTGCGGCGGCGGACACGTGCCCAACGTGCTGAAGATGGCCGGCGTCCCGAACGTCATCGGGTCCTCCACCAACCCCACCCTGCCCTTCGGCCGGGACGCGGTCGCCGAGCACTACGGCATGATCGTCTCCGTCCACGACCTGAAGACCGACCTGCCCGGCGACGCGGCCATGGCCCGCGACCGCATCCGGGCCGGCACCATGGGCGCCGAGGACGTGCTGCACGACCTGGGGGCGATCGGCATCACCTCCTCCGACGCGCAGGGCATGGGCCGGGCCGGTGAGACGGTCCGCCGCACCTTCGCCATGGCCGGCAAGATGAAGGCCGAGCTGGGGCCCCTGGAGGGCGACGGCGAGGCGGACGACAACGCCCGCGTCCTGCGCTACATGGCCAAGCTCACCATCAACCCGGCCATCGCCCACGGCCTCTCCCATGAGGTCGGCTCGATCGAGGTGGGCAAGCTCGCCGACATCGTGCTGTGGCGCCCGGAGTACTTCGGCGCCAAGCCGCAGCTGGTGCTGAAGTCCGGCTTCCCCGCGTACGGGGTCGTCGGCGACCCCAACGCGGCCACCGACACCTGCGAACCCCTCGTCCTCGGGCCCCAGTTCGGCTCGTACGGCGCCACCGCCGCCGACATCTCCGTGGCCTTCGTCGCCCAGGCGGCCGTGGACCAGGGCGACGACCGGATGCCCACCCGCCGGCGCCGGGTCGCCGTGCGCGGCACCCGGGGCATCGGCCCCGCCGACCTGCGGCTGAACTCCCGTACCGGAGCGGTCGACGTCGACCGGGACACCGGCCTGGTCACCCTCGACGGCGACCCGCTGCGCTCGGCGCCCGCCGACTCGGTCTCCCTCAACCGCCTCTACTTCCTCTGACCTTCCTAAGGAACACCATGTCTGCTGCCGCCGACGGCTTCCGTATGCCCGCCGAGTGGACCCCGCACGAGCGCACCTGGATGGCGTGGCCCGGCCCGAACCCCACCTTCGACGACCCCGAGGACCTCGCCGCCTCGCGCGCCGCCTGGGCCTCGGTGGCCCGCGCGATCCGCCGCTTCGAGCCGGTCACGGTCGTCTGCGGCCCCGGCCAGTCGGCGGACGCCCAGGCGCTGCTCGGCCCGGGTATCGACACCGTCGAGCGCGACCTGGACGACGCGTGGATGCGGGACATCGGCCCGACCTTCCTCACCAACGGCAAGGGTGAACTGGCCGCCGTGGACTGGACGTTCAACGGCTGGGGCGCCCAGGACTGGGCCCGCTGGGAGCACGACGCCAAGATCGCCGCGTATGTCTCCGACCTGGCGGGCGCGAAGACGTACGCCTCGCAGCTGGTCAACGAGGGCGGCGCGATCCATGTCGACGGCGAGGGCACGGTGCTGCTGACCGAGACGGTCCAGCTCGGCCCCGAGCGCAACCCGCACTGGACGAAGGAGCAGGTCGAGGCCGAGATCCACGCCCAGCTCGGCACCGAGAAGGCGATCTGGCTGCCGCGCGGCCTGACCGGCGACTACCCGCCCTACGGCTTCGGCACGCTGGGCCATGTGGACATCGTGGCCGCCTTCGCCCGGCCCGGCGTCGTGGTGGCGCACTCCCAGCCGGACCCGGCCCACCCCGACTTCGAGGTCACCAAGGAGGTCATCGGCATCCTGAAGTCGGCGACCGACGCGCGCGGCCGGCGGCTGGAGGTCGTGGAGGTGCCCGCCCCGACCGCCCTGGAGGCCGACGGCCACTGGGCCGACTACTCCTACATCAACCACTACCTCTGCAACGGCGGCGTGGTGCTGTGCGGCTTCGACGACCCGCGCGACGAGATCGCCGCCGGGATCTTCCGCCGGCTCTTCCCCGAGCGGACGGTCACCCTGGTGGACGCGCGTACGATCTTTTCGGGTGGGGGCGGCATCCACTGCATCACCCAGCAGCAGCCCAAGGTATGAGCGTGCTCTCGATCATGTAGGAGACAGGGATGGCCGGTGCGGCCCGGACGCGGAAGAACGCGCCGCCGCGCGAGGAGGTGCTCGCCGCCGCCATGGACATGATCGCCGAACGCGGTCTGGAGAAGCTCACCATGGCGGCGCTCGGCCGCGAGGTCGGGATGAGCAGCGGCCATCTGCTGTACTACTTCCACTCCAAGGACGAGCTGCTGCTCCAGACCCTGGAGTGGAGCGAGGGCCGGCTGGGCGCCGAGCGCGGCCGGCTGCTCACCCGGCCGGGAACCGTCCGCGAGCGGCTGTCCGCCTATGTCGACCTGTACGTCCCCGACGGCCACCGCGATCCGCACTGGACGCTGTGGCTGGAGGTCTGGAACCGCTCGCAGAACGCCGACGACGGCGCGCGCGAACGGCAGGCCGCCATCGAGGGCGCCTGGCACCGCGACCTGGTCGCCCTGATCGCCGAGGGGATCTCGCGCGGGGAGTTCCGCCGGGTGGACGCGGACCGCTTCGCGGCGCGGCTGCGCGCCCTGCTCGACGGCTTCTCCATCCATGTCGCCATCGGACTGCGCGGCACCGACCGGGCGCAGGTGCTGGACCACGTCCGTGAGTTCATCGGGGACGCGCTGCTGACGGCATAACCGCGGCGGACGCCGGTGGCGGGAGTGAGGAATCGTTCACTCAACTGCCGGGCAGGTAACGGCGCATGGAAAGACACCACTGGAAGAGGATCTGGGTCGGGTCGGCCGGCAACATGGTCGAGTGGTTCGACTGGTTCGTGTACGCCAGCTTCGCCACCTACTTCGCCGGCGCCTTCTTCCCGAGCGGCAACCCCACCGCCCAGCTGATGAACACCGCCGGCATCTTCGCCGTCGGCTTCTTCATGCGGCCCGTGGGCGGCTGGCTGCTCGGCCGGGTCGGCGACCGCAAGGGCCGCAAGGCCGCGCTCACCCTCACCGTGACGCTCATGTCGGCGTCGGCGGTCCTCATCGCCGTCGCGCCGACCTACGCGGTCGCCGGGTACGGCGGCGCCCTCGTGCTGCTCGTCGCCCGCCTGCTGCAAGGACTCTCGGTGGGCGGCGAGTACGCGGCCAGCGCCACCTACCTCACCGAGGCCTCCGACCCGCGCCGGCGCGGCTTCGCCTCCAGCTTCCAGTACGTCTCCATGACCGCGGGCCAGATCATCGGCCTCGGCCTCCAGATCGTCCTCCAGCGCACCATGTCCGACAGCGCGCTGCACAGCTACGGCTGGCGCATCCCGTTCGTCGTCGGCGCGCTCGGCGCTGCCGTCATCTTCTTTCTGCGCCGCAGCATGCTGGAGACCGAGGTCTACGAGGAGGACGCCGCCCACTCCCCGGAGCGCGGCACCCTGCGCGCCCTGTGGCGGCACAAGCGGGAGGCGTTCCTGGTCATCGCCCTCACCATGGGCGGCACGGTGGCCTACTACACGTACACCACCTATCTGACGAAGTACCTCTCCAACTCCGCGGGGCTGCCCAAGCGGACGGCGACCCTCGTCTCCTTCACCGCCCTGATCGTCTTCGCCTGCCTCCAGCCGCTCGGGGGCGCCCTGTCCGACCGGATCGGCCGCCGCCCGCTGCTCATCACCTTCGCCATCGGCTCGACCTTCCTCACCGTGCCGCTCATGGCGCTGCTCAAGCACGCGGGCAGCTTCTGGCCCGCCCTCGGTCTCGCCCTGCTCGCCCTGGTGGTGGTCACCGGCTACACCTCGATCAACGCCTGTGTGAAGGCCGAGCTGTTCCCGACCGGCATCCGCGCCCTCGGGGTGGCCCTGCCGTACGCCATCGCCAACGCCCTCTTCGGCGGCACCGCCGAATACATCGCCCTGTGGTTCAAGAACGCCGGCGCCGAGTCCGGCTTCTCCTGGTACGTGGCCGGCTGCGCCGCCGTGTCCCTCGTGGTGTACGTCAGCATGCGCGAGACCAAGGACCTGGACCTGGCCCGTACGGGCGACCGAACGGATTCCAGAGTGACGACCGCATCCTGAGACGGGCGGTGAGCCGGGGGCGGGGCTGTGCCAGACTGCCCCCGTGCTCTCGTTCGCCATGATTATTGGCAGCAGGCGCGCCGGTCCGCAGTGACCACCTCGTACGACCAGGTGCGGGTGGCCACCGTCGTCCTCGACCCGCGCGCAGACCTCTCGCACCCGCGAGGGGTTTTTTCGTTTTCCGGCCCACCTTCAGCCGGGAGCGGAGCGCGAGGGACCATTGGGGGGACGGTGGAGCCGGTCATTCCGGTAAGACCGAAGATCCACAACTTGGAGCCTTGAGACCATGACCGAGACGGCAACCAGCGAGCTCGACGACTCGTTCCACGTCTTCGACACCACGCTGCGCGACGGAGCGCAGCGCGAGGGCATCAACCTCACCGTCGCGGACAAGCTCGCCATCGCCCGGCACCTGGACGACTTCGGCGTCGGCTTCATCGAGGGCGGCTGGCCCGGCGCCAACCCCCGCGACACCGAGTTCTTCGCCCGTGCCCAGGCGGAGATCGGCTTCAAGCACGCCCAGCTGGTCGCCTTCGGCGCCACCCGCCGGGCCGGCGCCCGGGCCGCCGACGATCCGCAGGTCAAGGCGCTCCTGGAGTCGGGCGCCCCGGTGATCACCCTGGTCGCCAAGTCGCACGACCGGCATGTGGAGCTGGCCCTGCGCACCACCCTGGACGAGAACCTGGAGATGGTCCGCGACACCGTGTCGTACCTCAAGGGCCAGGGCCGCCGGGTCTTCGTCGACTGCGAGCACTTCTTCGACGGCTACCGCGCCAACGCCGAGTACGCCAAGGCCGTCGTCCGTACGGCGGCGGAGGCGGGCGCCGACGTCGTCATCCTCTGCGACACCAACGGCGGCATGCTCCCCGCCCAGGTCCACGCGGTCGTCTCCACCGTCCTCGCCGACACCGGCGCCCGGCTCGGCATCCACGCCCAGGACGACACCGGCTGCGCGGTCGCCAACACCCTGGCCGCCGTGGACGCGGGCGCGACCCACGTCCAGTGCACGGCCAACGGCTACGGCGAGCGCGTCGGCAACGCCAACCTGTTCCCCGTGGTCGCGGCGCTGGAGCTGAAGTACGGCAAGAAGGTGCTGCCCGAGGGCCGGCTGCGCGAGATGACCCGCATCTCCCACGCCATCGCCGAGGTCGTCAACCTGACCCCCTCGACGCACCAGCCCTACGTGGGTGTCTCGGCCTTCGCCCACAAGGCCGGACTGCACGCCTCCGCCATCAAGGTCGACCCGGACCTCTACCAGCACATCGACCCCGAGCAGGTCGGCAACACCATGCGGATGCTGGTCTCCGACATGGCCGGCCGCGCCTCGGTCGAGCTGAAGGGCAAGGAGCTGGGCGTCGACCTGGGCGACGACCGGGAACTGGTCGGCCGGGTCGTCGAGCGCGTCAAGGAACGCGAACTGAAGGGCTACACCTACGAGGCGGCCGACGCGAGCTTCGAGCTGCTGCTGCGCGGCGAGGTGCAGGGCCGCCCCCTGAAGTACTTCGACGTCGAGTCCTGGCGGGCCATCGTCGAGGACCGCCCCGACGGCAGCCACGCCAACGAGGCCACGGTCAAGCTGTGGGCCAAGAGCGAGCGGATCGTCGCCACGGCCGAGGGCAACGGCCCGGTCAACGCGCTGGACCGCGCCCTGCGGGTGGCCCTGGAGAAGATCTACCCGCAGCTCGCCAAGCTGGACCTGGTCGACTACAAGGTCCGCATCCTGGAGGGCAAGCACGGCACCCAGTCCACGACCCGGGTGCTGATCTCCACCTCGGACGGCTCCGGCGAGTGGTCCACGGTCGGCGTGGCGGAGAACGTCATCGCCGCCTCCTGGCAGGCCCTGGAGGACGCCTACACCTACGGCCTGCTGCGGGCGGGAGTGGAACCGGCGGAGTAACCGGGGGTATCCGGAGCAACCGGAGTGACGCGGCGGGCGCTCGCCCCGCACCGGGCTACGGCGCCCGCCAGATGTTGTCGAACGCCACGTTCTCGATCCGCCGCCGCTCCCGCACCGCCGCCAGCTCGGTCACCGCGTCGCCCACCGCCGCCAGCACGGTGACGACGGCCGCGTCCCCGAACTCCTCCTCGTCGTCCGGCCCGTCCTCGATGCCCAGCGTCGCGGCCAGCCCGGCGAGCACCGGCTCACGGGCCCACCAGCGGTCGGCCGCCTGCCGTCGCGCGGGAGTGTCGGCTGGCGTGTCGCTCCCGCGCCCGGGCAGCCACCGGCGCGGTTTCCCGCCGAGCTGCCCCGCGGAGTCCAGCACGTCCCGATAGGCCGTGGCCAGCCCCTGCCCACGCCGCCACAACCAGTCCTCGACCGTCTCGTACGGCTCCTGCCGCACCAGCAGCGCGCCCGCCTCGTCCAGCAGCCGGTCGCCCGTGGTCAGCGTCGGGCCGGGCACGATCCGGTCGCCGTCCAGGGCGGCGGCGCGCACCCCGAGCAGATCGACCAGCTCCGCCCCGGCGAGCGCCAGCGACAGATCCCCCTGTTCGACGGGGTGGTCACCGGGCACGTCCAGGCCGACCATGAACAGATCCTGCGCGGTACTCATACCGGGCTCCAGGGGAGAGGGGTGCCTTACGTGACCAGTTTGACGGCGTTCAGGTAATTTCGAAGGATGAAGGCCGTCCCGCGGACCCGACTGTTCCCGGCCCTGCTGCTGGCCGTACTCGCCTTGCTGGCGGTGACCACGTCCGCGCCCCGGGCGAGCGCCGACACCAGCGTCTCCACCATCGCCCAGGCCCTGCGAAAGAGCCCGGTCTACGTCGACCCGGCGGCCGCCGGGCAACTGTCCGCCGCCGATGCCGACGCCCTCGCGGCCCGCATCAAGAAAGCGGACAAGCCCCTGTTCATCGCGGTGCTCCCGGCCGGCTACCGCACGGCGGGCCTCTTCCGCGACCTGCGCGCCGCCACCGGCATCACCGGCCTGTACGGCATCCGCCTCGGCGACCGTTTCGACGCCCGCGCCGACTCCTCCGTCATGTCGGCGACGGCCCGGCAGAACCTGGTGAGCAGCGTCCAGGGCGAGAGCGCCAAGGCCCAGCTCACCGACTTCACGAACCGCGCGCTGGCAAACATGGGCGGCCATGCGCCGCGGAGCTGGGGCGGGGGTTCCGGCGGCGGAACGTCCGGTACGGCCCTGATCGTGGCGGGTGCCGTGCTGGTGGCCGGTGGTGCGGGGGCGTACGCGCTGGTCCGCCGGAGCCGGCGGCGCCGGGCCGAGGAGCAGCGGGCCGCCCTCGACCGCCTGCGGGTGGTGGTGGACGAGGACATCACCGCGTTCGGCGAGGAGCTGGACCGGCTGGACTTCCACCCGGCGGAACCGGGCGCCGACGACGCGATGCGCGGCGACTACGAGCGTGCCCTGGACGCCTACGAGACGGCGAAGCAGCGGATGGCCGAGGCGCAGAAGCCGGAGGACGTGCGCCCGGTCACCGAGGCGCTGGAGGACGGCCGATTCTCCCTGGCCCAGCTGGCCGCCCGCCGCGAGGGCCGCCCGCTGCCCGAGCGCCGTCCGCCGTGTTTCTTCGACCCGCGGCACGGCCCCTCGGTCACCGAGGCCCCCTGGACCCCGCCGGGCGGCGCCCTGCGCGAAGTGCCGGTGTGCGCGGCCGACGCCACCCGGCTGGCCGACGGCCGGGACCCGGTGATCCGCGAGGTCGACACCGAGTACGGCCGCCGCCCGTACTGGGACGCGGGCCCGGCCTACGGCCCCTGGGCCGGCGGCTACTTCGGCGGCGGCATCCTGCCCGGCCTGCTCGTCGGCACCGTGCTCGGCAGCATGATGGCCACCCCGTCGTACGCCGCCTACTACGGCACCGGGTACGGCGACTTCGGCGACACCGGCGGCGGCTACACGGGCGGCGATGTCTCCGGCACCGACTTCGACCCCGGCGACTTCGGGGGCGGCTTCGGCGACGGCGGCGGCTTCGACGGTGGGGGAGGGGACGGCGGGGACTTCGGCGGCGGCTTCTGACCGCCGGGGCGCCCGCTCCCTCCGGCCTTGCGCCCCCGGGGTCACGCGTTCCGGATCGCCGAGATGTCGAAGGTCAGCTTGATCTTGTCGGAGACCAGGACGCCACCGGTCTCCAGCGCCGCGTTCCAGGTCACGCCCCACTCGGAGCGCAGGATGGCCGCCGTGCCGGTGAAGCCGACGCGCTCGTTGCCGAACGGGTCCTTGGCGGCGCCGTTGAACTCCAGGTCGATGGTGAGCGGCTTGGTGACGCCGAGCAGGGAGAGGTCGCCCGTGATGCGGTACTCGTCCCCACCCAGGGCGTCGGCCTTGGTGGAGCGGAAGGTCATGGTCGGGAACTCGTCGATCCGGAAGAAGTCCGCCGACTTCAGGTGGCCGTCACGGTCGGCGTTGCCGGTGTCGATGCTGGCCATCTGCACATCGAGCGAGGCCGTGGAGCGGCTGGGGTCCGAGCCGTCCAGGTGCAGGGTGCCGGTGAAGTCCTGGAAGCCGCCCTTGACGTTGGTGACCATGGCGTGCCGCGCCACGAACCCGATCGTGCTGTGCGCCGGGTCGATGGTGTAGTCGCCGGTCAGCGCGGCCAGGTCCGGGCTCACGGCGGCCGGGGCGGGGGTGGCGGCGGGGGTGGTCTCGGCGGTGGTGTTCTTGCGGCTGAAGATGCCCATGACGTGCTCCTCGGGATAGAAGGTTTAGCGTTCAACAACCTCGCTGCTTCCGACCG
This sequence comes from Streptomyces sp. NPDC127190, assembly GCF_042672505.1. Taxonomy (NCBI): domain Bacteria; kingdom Bacillati; phylum Actinomycetota; class Actinomycetes; order Kitasatosporales; family Streptomycetaceae; genus Streptomyces; species Streptomyces sp. NPDC127190. Next base: position 222,849 of record NZ_JBHXVE010000001.1, on the reverse strand, counting down.
TAACCTCCTTCAGTTTAATTTTCAACATCATCCGGTCCGTGTCTCCGAGGTCACGCTCTGTCATACCGCGTCTCTTTCTGCTACACGCCAAGGGCATGCCTTCAACGCGCCGAACCGTCCTCCGCGCCGGCCTCCTCGCCACGACCCTCGCCACCCTGCCCGCGGCCCCCGCCCGCGCTGCGGAAGAGGACCCCTACGACACCCTCCGCCGCCGCTGGCTCGACCTCGCCCTCGGCACCGGGTACGACCCGGACGCCGAGCCGTACGCCTCCCGCCTCGCCCAACTGGGCCGGGACGCCCAGGAGTTCAGCGCCACCATGGCGCCCGGCCCCGACTCCCTCTGGCCGGGACACCCCTTCGACCCGCCCGCCGGGATCACCTTCAGCTACGACCGGCTGTGGACCATGGCCCAGGCCCACGTCCAGCCCGGCACCGGCGCCACCGGCGACCCCGCCCTGCTCACCGCCGTACTGCGCGGCCTCGACCACCTCTCCGCCACCGTCTACCACCCCGCCACCACCCCCTACGGCAACTGGTGGGAGTGGCGGATCGGCAGCCCGCGGCTCCTCATGGACATCACCGCCGCCCTGTACGAGCACCTCGGCGCCGAGCGGATCGCGGCGGCCTGCGCGGCCGTCGACCACTTCGTCCCGGACGCGCTGCTCGCCGACTACTCCGGCATCTCCACCGGCGCCAACCGCGTCGACCTGTGCCGTTCCGTCGCCCTGCGCGGCGTCCTCGGCCGCGCCGCCGACCGGATCGCCCGCGCCCGGGACGCCCTCTCACCGGTCTTCCCCCCTGTCACCCGCGGCGACGGGCTCTACGCCGACGGCTCCTTCGTGCAGCACACCTGGGTGGCCTACTCGGGGACGTACGGCCAGGTCCTGCTGGACGGCCTCGGCCGGCTCTTCGCGCTGCTCGCCGGCTCCCCCTGGGAGGTCACCGACCCCGCCCGGCAGCACATCCTCGACAGCGTCGAGCACGCCTACGCCCCGCTCGTGCACGACGGGCTGGTGATGGACTGCGTCAACGGCAGGGCCATCAGCCGCGGTCGGCTGCGCGGCGACCCCCCGGACCTGATGCGCGGCGACCACTACCACGGACACGCCCTCATCGCCGCCGTCGCCCTGCTCGCGGACGCGGCGACGCCGGAGGAACGGCAACGGTGGCACGGCCTGGTGCGCGGCTGGATCGAACGGGACACCGTGCTACCGGTCCTGACGTCCCCTCAGTTCCAGGTCGCCGACCTCGCCCGGCTGCACGCCGTCGCCGCGGCGCCCGTACGCCCCGCCCCCGAACCCCTCGGCCACCGGCTCTTCCCCGCCATGGACCGGGCCGTCCACCGCGGGCCCCGCTTCACCGCCGCGCTCGCCATGGCCAGCGACCGCATCGCCCACTACGAGTGCGGCAACGGCGAGAACCCGCGCGGCTGGCACACCGGCGCCGGCATGCTCTCCTGGTGGCCGGCCGGCCGCGGCGACCAGTACACCGACTGGTACTGGCCCACCGTCGACTGGTACCGGCTGCCCGGCACCACGGTGTCCACCCGGCGGCTCGCCGACCGGGCGGGCGGGGAGTGGGGCGCCCCCAAGCCGGACGTGCGCTGGGTGGGCGGCGCCACGGACGGGCGGTACGCGGCCGTCGGCCAGCACCTCAAGGGCCTCGGCTCCACCCTGGAGGCCCACAAGTCCTGGTTCTTCCTCGACGACTGCGTGATCTGCCTCGGCGCCGGGATCTCCTGCGCCGACGGCGTCCCGGTCGAGACGGTCGTGGACAACCGCAACCTGGGCGAGGGCGCGGACCCGGCCTTCGTCCAGGGGCGGGACTGGGCCCATCTGGCGGGTCACGGCGGCTGGCTGCTGCCCCGCGGCGGCACCCTGCACACCCTGCGCGAGGACCGCACCGGCGCCTGGTCCGACATCAACACCGGCAGCAGCACCGAGCGGCGCACCCGGCGCTGGCAGACCCTGTGGCTCGACCACGGCACCGACCCGGCGGGCGCCGGCTACACGTACGTCCTGCTGCCCGGGGGCTCCCGCGCCGAGACCGCCGCCCGGGCCGCCGACCGGCACTGGCTGCGCGTCCTCGCCAACGACACCGGCCGCCAGGCCGTCGCCGTGCCCGGCGCGGGCCTGACCGCCGTCACCTTCTGGCAGGGCGGTACGGTAGGAGACCTCAGCGCCACCGCGGGGGCGAGCGTGCTCCTGGTCCGCCGGGGCCGTACGGCCGCCCTCCGGGTCAGCGAACCGCCCCGCACCGGGCAGCCGCTGGAGATCACCTGGGACGAGCCCGCGGTCGGCTCGGTGCTCCGGGCCGGTCCCGGCGTCCAGGTGTTGTCGGCACAGGGCCGTCTGAGGCTCCGTGTCACCCCGGGGATGGCATGTTCTTCCCTCGAATGTGAGGTGGCTCTCAGGTGACGCTTTTGTCGCCTCCCCACAACGAAGGCGCCCTCTGAGCAGTCGGAACGGCTGCACGCAGCCGTGGTTCTGTTCACTGGTACCAGGAAAACGGGCCGGAGACTGTACGGAGTCGACGGCTCGCTTTCCTTGGTGTCCTTCGTAAGGTCACTACATGACCGTTTTGGAAGAGACGACGGGTGAGCCGACCGGCGAGCCGACGGACGCGCGCGGACGGGTCGCCGAGCTGCACGAGATCCGTGCGCAGGCAGTGGCGGGCCCCAGCGAGAAGGCGACCGCGGCACAGCACGCCAAGGGCAAGCTGACGGCCCGGGAGCGCATCGAGCTGCTTCTGGACCCGGGTTCCTTCCAGGAGGTCGAGCAGCTGCGCCGGCACCGGGCCACCGGCTTCGGCCTGGAGGCGAAGAAGCCGTACACCGACGGTGTCATCACCGGCTGGGGCACGGTCGAGGGCCGCACGGTCTTCGTCTACGCCCACGACTTCCGGATCTTCGGCGGCGCCCTGGGCGAGGCCCACGCCACCAAGATCCACAAGATCATGGACATGGCCATCGCGGCCGGTGCCCCGCTGGTCTCCCTGAACGACGGCGCCGGTGCCCGGATCCAGGAGGGCGTCTCGGCGCTCGCCGGATACGGCGGCATCTTCCAGCGCAACACCAAGGCCTCGGGTGTGATCCCGCAGATCTCGGTGATGCTCGGCCCGTGCGCGGGCGGTGCGGCCTACAGCCCCGCCCTCACCGACTTCGTCTTCATGGTCCGCGAGACCTCGCAGATGTTCATCACCGGCCCCGACGTGGTCAAGGCGGTGACGGGCGAGGAGATCACCCAGAACGGCCTGGGCGGCGCGGACGTCCACGCGGAGACCTCCGGCGTCTGCCACTTCGCGTACGACGACGAGGAGACCTGCATCGCCGAGGTGCGCTACCTCCTCTCGCTGCTCCCGCAGAACAACCGCGAGAACCCGCCCCGGGTGGAGTCGGCGGACCCCGTCGACCGCCGCAGCGACATCCTGCTCGACCTGGTCCCGGCCGACGGCAACCGGCCGTACGACATGGCCAAGGTCATCGAGGAGATCGTCGACGAGGGCGAGTACCTGGAGGTCCACGAGCGCTGGGCCCGCAACATCATCTGCGCCCTCGCCCGGCTGGACGGCCAGGTCGTCGGCATCATCGCCAACCAGCCCCAGGTGCTGGCGGGCGTACTGGACATCGAGGCGAGTGAAAAAGCTGCGCGCTTTGTCCAGATGTGTGACGCTTTCAATATCCCGATCGTCACCTTCCTGGACGTACCCGGGTTCCTCCCGGGTGTCGACCAGGAGCACGGCGGAATCATCCGTCACGGCGCGAAGCTGCTGTACGCCTACTGCAACGCGACCGTGCCGAGGATCTCGCTGATCCTGCGCAAGGCGTACGGAGGTGCCTACATCGTCATGGACTCCCAGTCGATCGGCGCCGACCTGACCTACGCCTGGCCGACGAACGAGATCGCCGTCATGGGCGCCGAGGGTGCCGCCAACGTGATCTTCCGCCGGCAGATCGCGGACGCGGAGGACCCCGAGGCCATGCGTCAGAAGATGGTCAAGGAGTACAAGGCCGAGCTGATGCACCCCTACTACGCGGCCGAGCGCGGCCTGGTCGACGACGTGATCGACCCCGCCGAGACGCGTGAGGTGCTCATCCGCTCCCTGGCGATGCTGCACACCAAGCACGCCGATCTGCCCTCCCGCAAGCACGGCAACCCCCCGCAGTAACCGAGCGGACCCGCCGCGGCAACCCCGCGGACCTCTCTCTCACGGAGACTGACATCCATGAACACTGACATCCGCGTCGAGAAGGGCCACGCCGAGCCCGAGGAAGTCGCCGCTCTCACGGCCGTCCTGCTGGCCCGCGCGGCCGCCCGGCCGGCCGCCGCCCCGGGCCACAGCGGCCGGGCCAGGGCCGGCTGGCGCCGCCTGGAGCGCGAGCCCGGCTTCCGCGCCCCGCACAGCTGGCACTGATCCCGCACGACGAACAGGGCCCCTCTCCTCGGAGAGGGGCCCTGCTCAGTTTCTCTGCCTGTCTACCGCGGATCCGGCTACCGCAGGCGTGCCATGAGGGCGTGTTCCACGAGGGTGATGAGTGCGCTCTTGGCGTCGGCGCGGTGGCGGGCGTCGGTGGTGATGATGGGGGTGTCGGGGCCGATCTGGAGGGCTTCGCGTACTTCGTCGGGGGTGTAGGGCTGCTGTCCGTCGAAGCCGTTGAGGGCGATGACGAAGGGCAGGCCGGAGTTCTCGAAGTAGTCGACTGCGGGGAAGCAGTCGGCGAGGCGTCGGGTGTCCACGAGCACCACTGCGCCGATGGCGCCGCGGACCAGGTCGTCCCACATGAACCAGAAGCGGTCCTGGCCGGGGGTGCCGAACAGGTAGAGGATCAGGTCCTGGTCGAGGGTGATGCGGCCGAAGTCCATGGCCACCGTGGTGGTGGTCTTGTCCCCGGTGTGGGTGAGGTCGTCGATGCCGGCCGAAGCGGACGTCATGACGGCCTCTGTGCGCAGCGGGTTGATCTCCGAGACAGCGCCGACGAACGTGGTCTTGCCCACGCCGAAGCCGCCCGCCACCACGATCTTCGCGGAGGTGGTGGAGCGGGAAGGACCGCCGCTAGAGCTTGCGAAGTCCACTGAGCACCCTTTCGAGCAGTGTCACGTCTGGCTGGCCACCGGCGTTCTCGTCGCCGCCGGGCTGATGGATGGCGACCAGGCCCGCCTCCGCCAAGTCGGCGACGAGGATCCTGGCCACGCCGAGGGGAATCGTGAGGAGCGCCGAGATCTCGGCGACCGACTTGATCTCCCGGCACAGGTTGCAGATCCGCTGATGCTCGGGCAGCTGGCCCTGCATCTGATGCGGAGCGGCGGTGGTGTGCACCAGTGCCTCGATGGCGAGCTGGTAGCGCGGGCGGGTCCGGCCGCCGGTCATGGCGTACGGACGCACCAGGGGGTTGTTCGACGCGGTCGCGGGCGCCGGCTCGGGGCGGCGCTGCGGCTGTACCGGCTGGATGCGCGGCGCCGGAGGCTGGTCGTACGGCGAAGGGCCGGGGCCCTGCGGGGCGTACGGCTGCCGGTGGGCCGGGGAGGAGGGGTAGCCGTACGGGTTCGCCGAGCCGTCCTGCCGGCCCTGGGCAGGGCCGTACGACCAGTTGCCCGTAGACGAACCACCTGGGGGTGTTGCCACTTTCTTCTCCTCCTCCGACTGTGCCGGGCGCCCATCCCTGTGGAGCCGCGTCCCGAAACCTTACGGCCCCGGAACGCGGACTCGCACCGTCCGCTTGCTAGTTGAGAAGGCTGCCCTGGAGCTCCGCACGGAGATCCGGGGTGAGGACCGTGCCCGCACGGTCCACCAGAAGTGCCATCTCGTACCCGATGAGGCCGATGTCCGCTTCCGGGTGGGCCAGTACCGCGAGGGAGGACCCGTCGGAGATGGACATGATGAAGAGGAATCCCCGCTCCATCTCCACAACCGTCTGGTTCACGCTGCCGCCCTCGAAGATGCGCGAGGCACCGGCGGTCAGCGAGGTCAGACCGGAGGCGACGGCCGCGAGCTGGTCGGCGCGGTCGCGGGGGAAGCCTTCGGACATCGCCAGAAGGAGTCCGTCGGCGGAGACCACCACCGTGTGGGACACCCCCGGGGTGTTGTCCACGAAGTTGGTGATCAACCAGTTCAGGTTCTGTGCCGCCTGGCTCATCGGGCTCACACTAACGCTCCTGGTTGTAGGTGCTGTCAGGACCGAAGCCCTGGCCGTTCGTTTCACTGCCTGCGCTGCGTCCGCGCTGGACGCCTCGACGCAGGTTGCTCAGCCTGCCCCGGACGTCCTCCGGGGCACGGGAGACCTGTGGGCCTCCCTGGGGAGTGGTTTCGGCGGCGCCCTCGACCAGGTTGGCCTTGGGCACGCGCCGCGGCAGGCCGGAGGCGGTGACCCCGCCTGCCTTGGGCTTCCGGAGCTGCGCGGCCTGCTGCCACCGCTCGTCGTTCGCCGAACGCCAGCCGCTGTCGCCGTTGCCGCCCGGCGTGTTGCCCGGTGCGGGAGCCGGCGCTTCCTGCTGCACGCGCGCCGCGCCGTTCGCGCCACCGGCGCCCTGGGCACCGCTCGCCGCGGAACCGCGGCGGGGCAGCCCGGCGTCGGTCAGGTCGGGTGCGGACACGTCGTCTGCGGCGGGAGAGGCCGTTCCCGGACGGTCGAAGCCTACGCGGTTCCGCTCACTTGCGTCAGCGGCCTGCACGGGCTCCGCCTCCGGAGCGTACTGGGCCGGATAGCCGTTCTGGTAGCCGTCCTGCTGGGGCCAGTCGTCCTGGTAGGCATGCTGCTGTGCGGGCTCGGCGTACGCGGGGTCCGGGTAGCCGCCGGCCGCGCCGGCCTGCGGGAAACCGTCGTTCTGCGGCAGGCCGTTGTTCTGCGGCAGGCCGCCGTTCGGCGCGTAGTACCCCTGCTCGTCGTAGTGCTGCTCGTACGGCTGCTGCTCGTAGCCCTGCTGCTCGTAGCTCTCCTCGTACGACGGCTGCTGCTGCTCCTCGTAGGAGGTCTGCTGCTGCTCCTGGTACGAGGGCTGCTGCCGGCTGTCGAAGAGCGGGTCGGCGTAGCCGGCGGCGGCCTCCGCGGCCTCCTCGCCCGGCTGGCCGTGCGTCTGGGCCTCCAGGGCCGCACGGCGCTCCTCGCGCATCAGCGAGCGGCCGACCGGGTCCAGTTCCCGGATGTCGTCGGGGACCTCGGTGTACCGGCTGTCGTCGAAGCCCAGCTCGGCGGCGGTGCGCAGGGGCTGCTGCTGGCTGAAGCTCTCGCCCTGGAACTGCTGCTCCGGGATGATCTGCGAGACGGTGAACTCGTCGCGCTCCAGCGCGGCCTCGCCGCCACCGCCGTGTGTGATCGCGTCCGGCAGCATGACCAGCGAGGTGGTACCGGCCTGCTCGCCCGAGGGGCGCAGCTGGACCCGGATGCCGTGCCGGTCGGACAGGCGGCCGACCACGAACAGGCCCATGCGCTGGGAGATCGCGGCGTCCACGGTCGGCGGGTTGGCCAGCTTGTGGTTGATGTCCGCGAAGTCCTCGGCGGTCAGACCGATGCCCTTGTCGTGGATCTCGATCATGACGCGGCCGTCGGGCAGACGGGTCGCCGTCACCCGGACCTTGGTCTGCGGGGAGGAGAACGTGGTGGCGTTCTCCAGCAGCTCGGCCAGCAGGTGCACGAGGTCGGTGACCGCGCGGCCGTGGATCTCGGCCTCCGGCACGCCGGACAGCTCGATGCGCTCGTACTGCTCCACCTCGGAGGAGGCGGCGCGCAGCACGTCGACCAGCGGGACCGGCTGGTCCCAGCGGCGGCCGGGCTCCTCGCCGGCGAGGACCAGCAGGTTCTCGCCGTTGCGGCGCATACGGGTCGCCAGGTGGTCCAGCCGGAAGAGGTTCTCCAGCTGGTCCGGGTCGGCCTCGTTGTTCTCCAGGTCGGTGATCAGGGTCAGCTGGCCCTCGATCAGCGACTGGTTGCGGCGCGAGAGGTTGGTGAAGATCGCGTTGATGTTGCCCCGCAGCAGCGCCTGTTCGGCGGCGAGCCGGACCGCCTCGCGGTGGACCTGGTCGAAGGCGCGGGCGACCTCGCCGATCTCGTCGCGGCTGGTGATCGGGATGGGCTCCACGCGGGTGTCCACGCGGCCCGGGTCGGTACGGGAGAGCTGGTCGACCAGCATCGGCAGGCGCTGCTCGGCGATGCCGAAGGCGGCGTTGCGCAGCCGGCGCATCGAGCGGCTGATCTGCCGGGCCACCAGACCGGCCAGGATGAACGCGGCGAGCAGCGCGATCACGACCACGCCACCGGTGATGAACGCGGAGGTCTTGGCGTTGTCGGCGATGTCGGAGGCCTCGCTCACCGCCTTGTCGGCCATGTCCGACTCGATCTTGCGGTAGGCCTTGTACTTCAGCGTGTTGACCGCGAACCAGTTGTCGGCGGTGACGCCCTTCGAAGCGAGCCCCTGACGGGTGAGCGCGCTGGTGTCCGGCATGGTGGCGAGCAACGTGACCATGGCCGTCGGGTCGGACACGAACTGCGGGTTGCTCGCCTTGGCCTTCGCGGCCTGCGCGGAGACGTCCGCCTTGATCTGGTCCTCGAGGCCGGTCAGCTTCTGCGCGTCGGCCTCGGTGCCACCGCCGATGTACTCCTCGCGGGCGATGCGCTCCAGATAGGCGTACGAGGACAGGGAGACCCGCTGGGTCGCCAGGTTGGGGGCGTCCGGACCGGGCTTGACCAGCAGGTGGGTGCCGATCGACCGCTCCAGCGACAGCGCCGCCTTGGTCAGTGAGATGGCGTAGACGGTACGGCCGTAGGAGGTGATGTTGCCGGTGCCCAGGCCCAGCTCGTTGGCGAACTCCATCAGCGGGTGGCTGACCTCGACGTAGCCCTCTTCGGTCTGTACGCCGGTGACCCTGGAGGTGTACGCGATCTGCCGCAGCTGGGCGAGCTTGGGCTCGGCCTCGCGGAACAGCTTCAGCCGGCGCTCCAGGCCCGCCTTGTGCGGCATGTTCTGCGCGGCCTGGTCGAAGGCGTCGGCCGCCGTGTCCGTGGCCTTGCGGGCGTTGTCGATGGTCGCCTTGCTGGCGCTGTCCTTCTTCTTCAGCAGCAGCGGGGCGGCGGTGACGTCACGCTCGTTCTCGAGGGCGTCCGCATAGCCGAGGGCGGCGCGCACCAGACGGGCGGTGCTCTCGGCGTCGCGGGCCTGCTGCCAGGTGTCGATCGAGGTTTTCACCTGGAAACCACCCATGACGAGACCGACCGCCACGGGTATGAGCAGGATCGCGTTCAGCCGGGTCGGCACCCGCCAGTTGCGCGGCGAGAGACGGCTGCCGCTCGGAGCCGGAGTCGCGGACGGCTCCTGACCGGGTACAGGGGTGGGCGCCGCAGCGCGCGGCGGCGGGGTGAAGTTGCCCCGTGCCGACGGCTCGGGAGCCTTCTTGCTTCGCCTCACTCGACCAACAACCTCTCGGCGGTCGGCACCTTCGTCGTGCCGCAGTCTCTCAGAGCCCGGTTCGTCGCAGACCACTACGGAGTACGTCTTTGACCAATGGGCAGTTCAGGCATTCCAGCACGTGGACCAGTGCACTTCCAAACAGTGGAAAGCTTGTGACGGAGCCGTTGTAAACGCCAGATAAAACGGTCATAAAGAGCGAGCCCCGCCAAAAGACGGGGCCGTTGTGAGCGCAGCGGCACCGCACGACCGCGTCGCGTGGTGAAGTGCGGTGATTCCTCTGCCGAACTGTTATGAACACCGGAGCCGGCCGTGTCTAAGGCCACAGCCGGCTCCGAACGGTCCACGGCAACTGCCGCAACCGGTGTCGAACTCGAGTGCTACCGCAGGCGTGCCATGAGGGCGTGTTCCACGAGGGTGATGAGTGCGCTCTTGGCGTCGGCGCGGTGGCGGGCGTCGGTGGTGATGATGGGGGTGTCGGGGCCGATCTGGAGGGCTTCGCGTACTTCGTCGGGGGTGTAGGGCTGCTGTCCGTCGAAGCCGTTGAGGGCGATGACGAAGGGCAGGCCGGAGTTCTCGAAGTAGTCGACTGCGGGGAAGCAGTCGGCGAGGCGTCGGGTGTCCACGAGCACCACTGCGCCGATGGCGCCGCGGACCAGGTCGTCCCACATGAACCAGAAGCGGTCCTGGCCGGGGGTGCCGAACAGGTAGAGGATCAGGTCCTGGTCGAGGGTGATGCGGCCGAAGTCCATGGCCACCGTGGTGGTGGTCTTGTCCCCGGTGTGGGTGAGGTCGTCGATGCCGGCCGAAGCGGACGTCATGACGGCCTCTGTGCGCAGCGGGTTGATCTCCGAGACGGCGCCCACGAACGTGGTCTTGCCCACGCCGAAGCCGCCCGCCACCACGATCTTCGCGGAGGTGGTGGCCCGGCCCCCGTCAGAGCTTGCGAAGTCCACTGAGCACCCTTTCGAGCAGCGTCACGTCCGGAGCGCCACCGTTGTTCTCGTCGCCACCCGGCTGGTGGATGGCGACCAGGCCGGCCTCGGCGAGGTCGGCGACCAGGATCCGCGCCACACCGAGCGGCATGGCCAGCAACGCGGAGACCTCCGCCACCGACTTGACCTCACGGCACAGATGGCAGATGCGCTGGTGCTCCGGAAGGAGCCCCATGAGCGCTGCCGGGTCGGCCGTGGTGCTGATCAGCGCCTCTATCGCGAGCTGGTAGCGCGGCCGGGTCCGGCCGCCGGTCATCGCGTAGGGACGTACCAGCGGCTGGTCGCCCTCGTCCCCGTACGGCTCCGCGTACGGATCATGATGGGCGGTGGGCGGGGTCATGAATCCTCCGGGCGGGACAGCAAGTCGGTCGGACTGACCGTCTGACGGGGCCGGTGGGGGGATTGTGGCGGCCGGACGGTGATTTGGTGAGGCGGGTGGATCTCGGGTCGGTCAGTGAAGCAGACTTCCTTGCAGTTCGGCGCGCAGGTCCGGCGTGAGGACCGTGCCCGCGCGGTCGACCAGGAGAGCCATCTCGTAGCCGACCAGGCCGATGTCGCACTCGGGGTGCGCCAGCACGGCCAGGGACGAGCCGTCCGAGACGGACATCAGGAAGAGGAACCCGCGTTCCATCTCCACGACCGTCTGGGCCACGTTGCCGCCCTCGAAGATCCGGGACGCCCCGGCCGTCAGCGAGGTCAGCCCGGAGGCGACCGCCGCCAGCTGGTCGGCGCGGTCGCGCGGGAAGCCTTCGGACATCGCCAGCAGAAGGCCGTCGGCGGAGACCACCACCGTGTGCGACACCCCGGGGGTGTTGTCCACGAAGTTGGTGATCAACCAGTTCAGGTTCTGTGCCGCCTGGCTCATCGGACTCAACTAACGCTCCTGCTGGTGAGTGGGGCTCGGGAAGCTGCCGGTCTGGCCGCTGCCGGCCTGACGGCCCTGAGCGATACCCCGACGGAGATTGGTCAGCCGTCCGCGTACGTCGTCAGGCGCACGCGAGACCTGCGGACCGGCTTGGTGCTGTTGCTGCTGCGCGGTGCCCGGGACGAGGTTCGCCCGGGGCACCCGGCGCGGCAGACCGGAGGTGGTGATACCACCCGAGGCGGGCTGCCGGACGCGCTCGGCCTGCCGGACGAGGTCGTCGTTCGGCGAGGTGCGCCAGGAGCCGGTGTCGGCGGCGGAGCGCTGCGGCGCCGCGGGCTGCTGCGGCTGCTGCTGCGCGGGCTGCTGCTGCGGCGCCGGCGCGTTCTCCGCCTGCGGACCGCCGTGGAACCAGTTGGTCTCCAGCGTGTCGTACAGCGGGGTACGGCCGTCCGACGGGCCGCTGGCCGGCGGCAGCGCCTCCGGCTCACGGTGCACCGGGCGCTGCGGCTGCTGGGGAGCGGAATGGCGCGGGGCGCCGAACTCGTCCCGGGCGGCCGGGCGCGGGCGCTCGAACTGGCCGGTGTGCGTGGGCTCGGGGCGGGCGGGCAGCGCGTGCTGGCCGGTGGAGCCGCCGTCGTACCCGGTGCCGTAGCCGTTCTCGTACCCCTGCGGGGCCTGGAACTCGCCGGTGGTCTGCGGGTTCTCGTCCTGCCGCGCGGGCGTCGCCGGGGCGCCGAAGATGTCCGAGCGGACGAACGAACCGGTGTCCTGCCGGTCACCCTGGTTGTCGTACCCGCCGGGCTGCTGCGGGGCCTCGGGACGGGCGAACTGGCCGGTGCCCTGGGCGCCGTTGTACTGCTCGGGCCGCTGCGGGGCCTCGAACTGGCCCGTCGTCTCGGTGCCCTGGTACAGCCCGGTGTTCTCCGCGCCGTTGTACTGGCCGGCGCCGGGCAGCTCGGCGCGCGGGAACTGGCCCGTGGCCGCCGGGTTCTGGGCGTCGATCCGCGGTATCTCCGAGGTCGAGCCCGGGCCCTGCCGGTCGTCCACCCGCGGCATCCGCGCGGTGTGCGCCGAGTCCTGCTCGTCGTGGCCGCGCGGGGTGTCCAGCGAGGCCCGGGACTGCGGGGTCGGGTCCTCGCTCCACGACGGGGTGCGCGCGGGCGCGCCGGCGCCGGGCAGCTCGGCCCGCGGTCCGCCGCGCGGCGGCAGCTGGGGCTGGCGGCCCTGGTCGGCGGGCCGCTGCGGGCCACGGCCGCCGAAGGCGTCCTGCGGGCCGTTCGGGCCGGCCGCCTGAAGACCCTGCGGGGCGGCGGGCGCCTGGCCGCCGAAGCCGGCCGGGGCCTGACGGTTCTGCTGGGGACCCCCGGGCGCCTGCGGACCGCGAGCGCCGGGACGGCCGCCCTGACCGGTGCCGGGCAGCGCGGCCCGGGGACCCTGACCGGCGCCGACCTGGCCGCGCGGACCGGAGCCGCCGAGCAGACCGCCACCGGCCGGGGCACCGCCGAGGGCGCCGCCGTTGCCGTTGCCCTGGCCGGTCTGCCGACGGGCCGCGGCCGCACCGGCGGCGGCCTGCGCGGCGGCGGGACCACCGGTGCCGAGCGGCGCGCCGGGCTTGCCCGGAACGGGCTTCTTGCCGCCCTGGGCGACATCCACGGGCAGCATGACCAGCGCGGTCGTACCACCGGAGTCGGACGGGCGGAGCTGGATGCGGATGCCGTGGCGCTGGGACAGTCGGCCGACCACGAACAGACCCATGCGGCGGGAGACCGAGACGTCCACGGTGGGCGGCGAGGCGAGCCGCTCGTTGATCGCCGCGAGGTCCTCGGGGGAGAGGCCGATACCGGTGTCGTGGATCTCGATCAGCACGCGGCCGTCGGGCAGCGCGTGACCGGTGACCTTGACCTTGGTCTGCGGCGAGGAGAAGGAGGTGGCGTTCTCGAGCAGCTCGGCGAGGAGGTGCACGAGGTCGTTGACGACCCGGCCGGCCACTTCGGTGGTCGGTACGGAGGCCAGCTCGATGCGCTCGTACTGCTCCACCTCGGACGCGGCGGCGCGGAGCACGTCGACCAGCGGGACCGGGCGGGTCCAGCGGCGGCCGGGCTCCTCACCCGCGAGGACGAGGAGGTTCTCGCCGTTACGGCGCATACGGGTGGCGAGGTGGTCCAGCTTGAACAGCGAGGACAGCTGGTCCGGGTCGGCCTCGCGGGACTCCAGCTCGGAGATGAGGGACAGCTGGCGCTGGATCAGACCCTGGGAGCGGCGCGAGAGGTTGGTGAACATCGCGTTGACGTTGCCCCGCAGCAGGGCCTGCTCGGCGGCGAGGCGGACCGCCTCGCGGTGCACGTCGTCGAAGGCCGCGGCCACCTGGCCGATCTCGTCCCGGGAGTGCACACCGACGGACTCCACCGAGGTGTCGACGTCCTGCGGGTCGGACTCCGACAGCTGCTTGACCAGCTCGGGCAGGCGTTCCTGGGCGACCTTGGTGGCGGTCTCCTGGAGCCGGCGCAGCGAGCGGATCATGGACCGGGCCACGACGAACGCGCCGACCAGCGAGACGCCGAGCACGAGCAGGATCAGCACACCGGAGATGATGGCGTCACGCTGGGTGGCGCTCTTCAGCTCGCGGGCCTTCTGCTCCATGTCCTCGAGCAGCGTGTGCTCGATCTTCTTCATCTGCTCGATCTTGGTGGAGCTGTCGTCCACCCAGTCCCGGTAGGACCGCGCCGGCAGCTGCTGGAGTCCGTCGGAGGACTCGAAGGAGCGCTTGGCGTAGGTGTCCGCCGACTGGATCGTCGGGTTGCCCTCGTCGATCGGCTTGAGGAGTTCCTCGGCGTTCTCGGAGGCGTAGATCTTGCGGAAGATCGCCAGCTCGGAGTTCTCGCTCGCGTAGGCCGACTCGCCGTAGAGGCGGTCGTTCTCGGAGAGCTTGCCCTTGGTGGCGTTGGACGCGGGCAGTGCGGCGGCGATCGTGGCGCGCTGGACGGAGGCGTACTCCTTGGCGGTGGAGAAGGCCGCGAGCGCACGGGTGCGGGAGATCATCTCCGGGTTGCTGGACGCCTCGGCCATGTCCTGGGACAGACCGATCAGCTGGGTGATCAGCCGGTGGTACGACTCGATCGTCTGGGTCGAGTTGCCCTTGGACGTGTACGCGGACCGGCGGATCTTCGCCAGGTCGTCCAGCTGGTTGGCGAGGCCGACGAGGGCGTCTCGGACGCCCTGGAGCTGGCCGTCCTTGCTCGCCGCGTCGATCTGCTCGGAGGAGTTGAGGAAGTTCTCGCGGGCCCGGTCGGTCTTCTCCTGGTAGCCCTTGACCGTGTAGTCGGTGGCCTTCAGGCCGTGCGCCAGGGGACCGGCGGACTGGTCGCGCTCCTCCTGGAGCGCGGCGGCCAGTTCCGTGGCCTGCTTGGTCATGTCCGTCAGCAGCTTCATGTTGTCGAGCTGCTGGATGTCGGTGATGTTCTGGTCGATGCGCAGCGCACCGAGCGAGGTCGCCGCGACCACGGGCAGCGCGAGCAGCGACACCAGACGCGTGGAGATGCGCCAGTTGCGCAGCGCCATGCGCGAGCCGGGCCCGGTCGGGCCCTGGGGGGACTTCGCGGTCGGTGTGGGGGCACCGGAGTTCGTGGATCCCGGCGCGGCCTTGGAGGACGAGGCGCCCGGACGGCCGCCGCGCTCACCGCCGTCTCCGGACGGGGCCGGGCCCGGGTTCTGGGCGTGCTGGGGCGAGGAGCTGCCCTTCATGGGGCCAGTCCCGTCGTGCGGCTCCGGCTCCGCCGAGGCGCTGCCATCCCTCTTGAAACGTCCCTGCACTAGCGTCGCAACCTCTGGACCAGGCACCCCTCCGCGTGAACGGAGGGACACGGTGTCGGCGTTTGGAGAGCGCCCTGAATTACGCCCCCCGGGTGGTCTTGAGTGACCGGCGCTGGTTCCCCCTCTCGCCGCCACTCGGCGCTGTGTTGCGCCCCCTGCGCGCCGGCTCGATCCCGCGGCGGTCCGTGGAATTCCAGCACAGTGCCGGATCTCCAACAAGGGCCGTGTCCCGAGCTGTGACCTCCGTGACGGCGTGTGAGTGACGGACTACCGGCCGTCGAAGCCGTTCCTGGGCAGAACGGGCATAGGGGGGTGAGTCGCCGCCCGGTGCCCGGTGTCCCAGTCGCCATGATCAGGAGCGGAATGATGGGTTCAGCTGCCCAATGTCCGTTTCGTCGGGGCGGATTGTCGGCCGGAATTGACCGGTTTGCCCGTGAGTTCGTGAGCAAACTCACACGTCCATCCGGGTCGGTTGGCGTCTTCGGCGGGGAATCGGATGTTTAGCCTGACGCTTTACATGGGGGACGCATCTGTAAGCCCGCAGGCTCCAGACCCGCCGACACAGGACGAGGACTCGTACAACGGTGAAGACGACGACGCTGTTCCACAAGATCGCCAACCCGCGACGCACGACGCTGGCCCACATCAAGGACGCCGGCGAGTTGCAGACGGCCGAGCTGCCGGAGCACTCCGTCGACCTGCCGACCCAGACGGCCAACCCCCGGCGCACCGTTCTGATGGAGATGCCGGTGGGCGTGGGGGCCCCGGCCGGAGAGTAGCCGACGGCACCGACGGGCGCGGCCGGAGGGATCCTCGCATGATCCTTCCGGCCGCGCCCGTGTTTTTCCGGCGGAACCCATTCGCCTGAGCGCGTTATCCCGCGGGGCCCTCGGCCACCGCCGGAAAAGCCCGGCCCCTATTCCTTCCCGGCAACCCCGCCCACCCGCCTGACCTGCGAAGACGCACCCCCGGGTGAATTCCGTCCGGCCGGATTCCACATCCGGAAAACACCGGACCGGCCGCAGTACCGGCCGAACACCGGGCCGCCCGACCGGTTAACCTGGGGCGTCAGTACGCCGGTTCTCAGTGAGGGGCGCAAGGATCCCGTGCGCATCGCCAGGTTCTCCATCGACGGGAACGTAGCCTTCGGCGCGGTCGAGGGCGACAAGGAGGACGAACTCGTCCTCGACATCATCAAGGGCATTCCGTTCGCGGACTTCGAGCTGTCCGGTACGAAGGTGCCGATCAGCAAGGTCAGGCTGCTGCCGCCGGTGCTCCCCAACAAGGTCGTCGCGTTCGGCCGCAACTACCGCGAGCACGCGCACGAGCTGGGCAACGAGGTGCCCCCCGTCCCCTTCGCCTTCTTCAAGCCGTCCACCTCGGTGATCGGCCCCGGCGACGAGATCCGGTACCCCTCCTTCTCCGAGGAACTGCACCACGAGGCCGAGCTGGCCGTGGTCATCGGGCGGATGTGCCGCGAGGTGCCGCGCGAGCGCGTCAAGGACGTCATCCTCGGCTACACCTGCGCCATCGACGTCACCGCCCGGGACGTGCAGCGGCGCGAGAAGCAGTGGGCCCGGGCCAAGGGCTTCGACACCTCCTGCCCGCTCGGCCCCTGGGTCGAGACCGGCCTGGACCTCGACCGCGCCAACGACCTCACCATCCAGCTCACGGTCAACGGCCAGCAGCGCCAGCTCGGCCGCACCAGCGAGATGATCCACCCCATCGAGGACCTGGTCGTCAACATCTCCGAGGCCATGACACTGCTCCCCGGCGACGTCATCCTCACCGGCACCCCGGCAGGGGTCGGACCCCTGAACGTCGGCGACGAGGTCGCCGTCACCATCGAAGGCATCGGCACTCTCACCAACAAGGTTGTCAAGCGTGGCTAGCGCACCCGGCTCCCCCGTACGCGTCCGTTTCTGCCCCTCGCCCACCGGTAACCCCCATGTGGGCCTGGTCCGCACCGCCCTGTTCAACTGGGCGTTCGCCCGGCACCACCAGGGCACCCTGGTGTTCCGCATCGAGGACACCGACGCGGCCCGCGACTCGGAGGAGTCCTACCGGCAGCTGCTCGACTCGATGCGCTGGCTCGGCTTCGACTGGGACGAGGGCCCCGAGGTCGGCGGCCCGCACGCGCCGTACCGCCAGTCGCAGCGCATGGACCTCTACCGGGACGTCGCGCAGAAGCTCCTGGACGGCGGGTACGCCTACCGCTGCTACTGCTCCCAGGAGGAGCTGGACACCCGCCGCGAGGCCGCCCGCGCCGCCGGCAAGCCCTCGGGCTACGACGGCCACTGCCGCGAGCTGAGCGCCGAGCAGGTCGAGGAGTACCAGTCCCAGGGCCGCACCCCGATCGTCCGCTTCCGCATCCCGGACGAGCCGATCACCTTCACCGACCTGGTCCGCGGCGAGCTGACCTTCACGCCGGAGAACGTGCCCGACTACGGCATCGTCCGCGCGAACGGCGCCCCGCTGTACACGCTGGTGAACCCGGTCGACGACGCCCTGATGGAGATCACCCACGTGCTGCGCGGCGAGGACCTGCTGTCCTCCACCCCGCGGCAGATCGCCCTCTACAAGGCGCTGATCGAGCTGGGTATCGCCCAGCAGATCCCGGTCTTCGGCCACCTGCCGTACGTGATGGGCGAGGGCAACAAGAAGCTCTCCAAGCGCGACCCGCAGGCGTCCCTGAACCTCTACCGCGAGCAGGGCTTCCTGCCCGAGGGCCTGCTCAACTACCTCTCGCTCCTGGGCTGGTCGCTCTCCGCCGACCAGGACATCTTCACGATCGACGAGATGGTCGCCGCGTTCGACATCTCCGACGTGAACCCCAACCCGGCGCGCTTCGACCTGAAGAAGTGCGAGGCGATCAACGCCGACCACATCCGCATGCTGGATGTGAAGGAGTTCACCGAGCGCTGCCGCCCGTGGCTGAAGGCGCCGTTCGCCCCCTGGGCCCCGGAGGACTTCGACGAGTCGAAGTGGCAGGCGATCGCCCCGCACGCCCAGACCCGCGTGAAGGTCCTGTCGGAGATCACCGACAACGTCGACTTCCTCTTCCTCCCCGAGCCGGTCTCCGACGAGGCGTCCTGGACGAAGGCGATGAAGGAGGGCAGCGACGCCCTGCTCCGCACCGCCCGCGAGAAGCTGGAGTCGGCCGACTGGACCTCCGCCGAGTCCCTGAAGGAGGCCGTCCTGGCCGCCGGCGAGGCCCACGGCCTCAAGCTCGGCAAGGCCCAGGCCCCGGTCCGCGTCGCCGTCACCGGCCGCACCGTCGGCCTGCCGCTCTTCGAGTCCCTGGAGATCCTGGGCAAGGAGAAGACCCTGGCCCGCATCGACGCGGCCCTCGCGAAGCTGACCGCCTAGCCGGCACACGCGTCAGGGGCGGCATCCGGAGTGTTCCGGGTGCCGCCCCTGTTGCGTTGGTCACGGGGCGTCGACTTCGTCGATCAGATAGGCGCTCTCGTCGAAGATCTCCAGCACGACGACGACCATGATCGCGCCGGCCACCATGTACTCCAGCACCACACCGGGGGCGACATAGGCCTTGCGCAGGTTGTCGTCCGGTCCGAGCGGCGCGGTCGAGGTCTTCCGGAACGGGTCACGGGCCAGGATCCGCACGGCCCTGTCCAACTGCGCCCGGCGCTCCGCGGGCAGGGCGTCGTACGTCGCACGGGCCTCGACGGTGAACTGGACGCGGTACTCGCTCATGGCGCTCAGTGTGCCAGCCGTCCGGCGGTACCGTCGGTGTCATGACGATCAGAGCCGTGGTCTGGGACGTGGACGACACCCTGTTCGACTACACGACCGCGGACCGCGAGGGCATGCGGGCGCACCTCGTGGTGGAAGGGCTGCTCGCGGGCTACGACAGCCCCGAACAGGCCCTCGCCCGGTGGCGGGAGATCACCGACGCGCAGTGGGCGCGGTTCTCCGCCGGGGAGGCCACCTTCGAGGGCCAGCGGCGCGACCGCGTACGGATCTTCCTGGGCGCCGAGATGACGGACGCCGAGGCCGACGCCTGGTTCCAGCGGTACATCGGGCACTACGAGGCCGCCTGGAGCCTCTTCCCGGACGTCCTGCCCGCCCTGGACGCCCTCGCCGCCGACTACCGGCACGCGGTGCTGTCGAACTCCAGCCTCACCGTCCAGGAGCACAAGCTGCGCACGCTCGGCCTGCTCGACCGTTTCGAGGCCGTGCTGTGCGCCGCCGAGCTGGGCGTCTCCAAGCCGGACCCCGGCGCCTTCCTGGCCGCCTGCGAGGCGCTGGGCCTGCCCCCGCACGAGGTGGCGTACGTCGGCGACCACCCGGAGATCGACGGCCGGGGCGCCGCCGAGGCCGGTCTGCTGTCCGTCTGGATCGACCGCGGAACGGTGTACGCCGAGGGCCCCGGAGGGTCCCCCGCGCACCGGATCGCGACCCTCGCCGAACTGCCCGCGCTGGTCCGCGCGCATACCCGTTTTGGAGCCCCGTCCACCTTCGGGTAATGTTCTTCCTGCGCCGAGGGGAACGGGCCGAAAGGCCGGAACCCCGAGGAGCAAGCTAGAACGAGATCCCCGGTACAGGGGCTTGAGTTCCAGTGGCCTATGGTGTAATTGGCAGCACGACTGATTCTGGTTCAGTTAGTCTTGGTTCGAGTCCAGGTAGGCCAGCTCGCAGAGCTCATCTGCAAAGCCCCCGTTGTGTAGCGGCCTAGCACGCTGCCCTCTCAAGGCAGTAGCGCCGGTTCGAATCCGGTCGGGGGTACTGATCCTGATCCAGATCGGGATCGCTAGGGCCCCCGTTGTGTAGCGGCCTAGCACGCCGCCCTCTCAAGGCGGTAGCGCCGGTTCGAATCCGGTCGGGGGTACTGACTGGTCTAAACCATCATTGGTCTATGGTGTAATTGGCAGCACGACTGATTCTGGTTCAGTTAGTCTTGGTTCGAGTCCAGGTAGACCAGCTCGGACCTGCGGAAACGCAGAGTCCACGCCCCCGTTGTGTAGCGGCCTAGCACGCCGCCCTCTCAAGGCGGTAGCGCCGGTTCGAATCCGGTCGGGGGTACACACAGGCAAGGCCCTCCACTTCGGTGGGGGGCCTTCGCCGTGTCCGGGGCTCACTCGAAGCCGTACCTGCGCGCCGACTCCTCCTCCTGGGCCAGCCGGCGCAGCGCCTGGAGCATCGGCTCGGTCAGCACCGAACCGAGCACCGCCGTCTCCACCTTCTCCGCCTCCGACGGCTGCGTCTCCACGAAGTCCAGGTCGAGCCTGGCCATCTCGTGCATCAACTTGGCGTACGCCACCAGCAGTTCGCTCCCCCAGTCGTAACCGAGCCGGCGGAACGCGGCCACCGCCACCACCAGGGAGCGGTACGAGGGGGAGATCGTCGTCAGCAGTTTCGCGTTCGACCAGCCCAGCCGGTCCAGCAACTCGTCCGCCTCCCGGTGCGCCGCCTGGACGAACACGTCGTCCTCGTCCGGCTCCGGCACCTGCGGAAGCGCCCACAGGGCCGCGCCCAGCCGGACCGTGCGGCCCAGGGCGTAGTCGTCGACGTGCCCCAGCACCTCCCGGACCGTGGCCACCGGGACCTTGCCGACCTGGATCATCGCGCGCACCAGCCGCAGCCGGCGCAGATGCTCGTCGCCGTACTCCGCCGTCGTCGTGTTGATCTGGCGGCCGGGCGGCAACAGGCCTTCGCGCAGGTAGTACTTGATCGTCGCGGTGGACACACCGCTGCGCCTGCTCAGTTCGGCGAGTCGCATCTCTTGCGCTCCTTCTTGGATAACGGCACTATCCAAACACGCGCTCTTGGATAGCGCCGCTCACCTATGAGGGGGAAATCATGGTGTCCCGTACGACCGCCGATGCGAAGGGCGAGATCGTCGTCCTGCTCATCGGCATGCGCATCAACCGCTTCTGGGCCGTACACCTGTGGCTCCCCGTGTTCTTCGGCATGCTCCGCATGCTGCGCGAGCTGGAGAAGGACCCGGCGCGGGGGCTGCTCACCCGGGTCCTGCTCACCGCGTCCCCGCGGACCTACTACGTGGTGCAGTACTGGGAGTCCAAGGAGAAGCTGTACGCCTACGCCACCGCGCCGGACGCCTTCCACCACAGGGCGTGGGCGACGCTCAACCGCAAGGAGCGCAAGGGGAAGCTGCGGGGGCAGGTCGGGATCTGGCACGAGACCTACGTCGTGCCGGAGGGGTCGTACGAGGCGATCTACGCGGACATGCCGGCCTTCGGGCTCGCCGCCGCGCACGGGCAGGTGCCGCTCGCCGCGCGGGGGCGGTACGCCAAGGACCGGCTCGCCTACCGGTCGGGCGCCGAGCAGGCCGCACGCCCCTGAGGGTGCGGCCCCGCGCCGGGGGAGAGGCTGCCGCGGCGTTGGGGCGGCCTCTCCCGCGGGGCGGGACTTTCGTGCGTCAGCCGGAGCGGCGCAGGGCCTCCGAGAGGCGGCCGGCCGCGTCGATGACCGCCTGGGCGTGCATACGGCCCGGGTGGCGGGTGAGGCGCTCGATCGGGCCGGAGACCGACACCGCGGCCACGACACGGTTGGAGGGGCCGCGCACGGGCGCCGAGACGGACGCCACGCCCGGCTCGCGCTCGCCGATGGACTGGGCCCAGCCGCGCCGCCGTACGCCCGACAGGGCCGTCGCCGTGAAGCGGGCGCCCTGAAGGCCCCGGTGCAGGCGCTCGGGCTCCTCCCAGGCCAGCAGGATCTGCGCGGAGGAGCCCGCCTTCATCGTGAGCGTCGAGCCGACCGGGACCGTGTCCCGCAGACCGGACAGCCGCTCCGCGGCGGCCACGCAGATGCGCATGTCACCCTGGCGCCGGTACAGCTGTGCACTCTCGCCGGTGACGTCGCGGAGGTGGGTGAGCACCGGGCCGGCCGTCGCCAGCAGGCGGTCCTCGCCCGCGGCCGCGGCCAGCTCGGACAGGCGCGGTCCGAGGATGAACCGGCCCTGCATGTCGCGTGCCACCATGCGGTGGTGTTCCAAAGCCACGGCCAGGCGGTGAGCCGTGGGTCGTGCCAGTCCGGTGGCCCCGACCAGACCCGCGAGGGTGGCCGGACCGGACTCCAGAGCGCTCAGGACGAGGGCCGCCTTGTCCAGAACGCCGACGCCGCTACTGTTGTCCATGCAACGATACTCACGTCTCACTCTGTGAAACGCAAGTTCAATTTTCCGTGGAACGCGCCACCCTGGAATCACACAGCGGCCCGCAGACCAACGGGCCTGGCGGTGGACGCCCGGAATCACGACTTCATGGGGCCCGCACACGGGCAGTCGCCGTCTCCTCACGATCTAGTTGGGCCGGTGGACGCGTGCCGGCCGGAGGGAAAGCGATGGGTAGGACACTCGCGGAGAAGGTCTGGGACGACCACGTCGTCCGGCGCGCCGAGGGCGAGCCCGACCTCCTCTACATCGATCTGCACCTGCTGCACGAGGTGACCAGCCCCCAGGCCTTCGACGGGCTGCGCAAGAACGGCCGGCAGGTCCGCCGCCTCGACCTCACCATCGCGACCGAGGACCACAACACCCCGACCCTCGACATCGACAAGCCCATCGCCGACCCGGTCTCCCGCGCCCAGCTGGAGACGCTGCGCAAGAACTGCGCCGAGTTCGGGGTGCGGCTGCACCCGCTCGGCGACGTCGAGCAGGGCGTCGTCCACGTCGTCGGCCCGCAGCTGGGCCTGACCCAGCCGGGCACCACGGTGGTCTGCGGTGACTCCCACACCTCCACGCACGGTGCCTTCGGCGCGCTGGCGTTCGGCATCGGCACCTCGCAGGTCGAGCATGTGCTGGCCACCCAGACGCTGCCGATGGCCCGCCCGAAGACCATGGCGATCACCGTCGACGGCGAGCTGCCCGAGGGCGTCACCGCCAAGGACCTGATCCTGGCGATCATCGCGAAGATCGGCACGGGCGGCGGCCAGGGCTACATCCTGGAGTACCGCGGCTCCGCCATCGAGAAGCTCTCGATGGAGGCCCGGATGACCATCTGCAACATGTCGATCGAGGCCGGTGCCCGCGCGGGCATGATCGCCCCCGACGAGACCACCTTCGCCTACCTCAAGGGCCGCCCGCACGCCCCCGAGGGCGCCGACTGGGACGCCGCGGTGGAGTACTGGAAGACCCTGCGCACGGACGAGGACGCGGTCTTCGACGCCGAGGTGGTCATCGATGCCGCCGCGCTGTCCCCGTTCGTCACCTGGGGCACCAACCCCGGCCAGGGTGCGCCGCTTTCGGCGTCCGTCCCCGACCCGGCTTCGTACGAAGACGCTTCGGAGCGCCTCGCCGCCGAAAAGGCCCTGGAGTACATGGGGTTGGAGGCCGGCCAGCCGCTGCGCTCCATCAAGGTGGACACCGTCTTCGTAGGTTCCTGCACCAACGGCCGGATCGAGGACCTGCGCGCCGCGGCGGAGCTGCTGCGCGGCCGCAAAGTCGCCGACGGTGTACGGATGCTGGTCGTCCCGGGCTCCGCGCGGGTGGGTCTCCAGGCCGTCTCCGAGGGTCTGGACGTGGTCTTCAAGGAGGCCGGCGCCGAATGGCGGCATGCGGGCTGCTCGATGTGTCTCGGCATGAACCCCGACCAGCTGGCCCCGGGTGAGCGCTCCGCCTCCACCTCCAACCGCAACTTCGAGGGCCGGCAGGGCAAGGGCGGCCGTACCCACCTGGTGTCGCCGCAGGTCGCGGCCGCCACGGCGGTCCTGGGCCACCTGGCCTCGCCCGCCGACCTGTCCGACGCCGAGACCCGTACGCCCGCTGGAGTCTGATCAGTCATGGAAGCATTCACCACGCACACCGGCCGGGCCGTCCCGCTGCGCCGCAGCAACGTCGACACCGACCAGATCATCCCTGCTCACTGGCTCAAGAAGGTCACCCGGGACGGCTTCGAGGACGGGCTGTTCGAGGCCTGGCGCAAGGACCCGGAGTTCGTGCTCAACCGGTCCGAGCGGCAGGGTGCGACCGTGCTGGTCGCCGGCCCCGACTTCGGCACCGGTTCCTCCCGCGAGCACGCCGTGTGGGCGCTCCAGAACTACGGCTTCAAGGCCGTGATCTCCTCCCGTTTCGCCGACATCTTCCGCGGCAACTCGCTGAAGAACGGCCTGCTCACGGTCGTCCTGGACCAGAAGATCGTGGACGCGCTGTGGGAGCTGACCGAGCAGGACCCCACGGCTGAGGTCACTGTGGACCTTGAGGCGCGTGAGGTGCGGGCCGCGGGCATCACCGCCTCCTTCGAGCTGGACGAGAACTCCCGCTGGCGGCTGCTGAACGGCCTGGACGACATCTCCATCACCCTCCGGAACGAGGACGACATCGCCGCGTACGAGACCCGGCGGCCCTCCTACAAGCCGCGGACGCTCCAGGGCTGATCCCGCGCACGGGTGGTCGGGATCCGGCCACCCCAACACCCCCTCTGTACCCCCGATCGCCACGATTGGGGGTACAGCCATGTCTGCACCCGAACGGACCTGCGATCTTCTGACGAGTCCCACAACGTCCCACGTTAGGAAGGGAGTTGCGCGGGTACGTGAGTGCTGTGCGCGCGGTCTGCGCAAGTGCCTGGAAGGCCATTTGAGGCGGCAGTTGCCCCCTGGGCGGGCGACAACTCGCCCCAGATGGCACAATCTGTGCATGGAACACGACGGCCAACTCCAGCTCTATACGGCGGTCGCGAACCAGCTCAAGGAAGCGCACTCACGGGTGCGCGCACTGCAAGTCCCGGAGGGCGTACGGATGGCGCTGACCCGGAAGCTGCTGGTCATTACGGCCGCGGCCAAGCACGATCTCGCCGGTGCGGCAAGGCGGCTCGAGCAGTTCACCGCGGACCTCGACGAGGGTCGGATCCCCGAAGAGGACCGCTGAACAGCCCGGGGCGACCGAGTCCGTTGCGGCACAAGGGTGATAAGCCCGTTTCGTGTTTGATTTGCGGTATATATCTGCCTAACGTGCGAAAAAGCTTGAACACTTTCGTTCTGGCGAGGTCTCCGAAGGGGAAGACGTGAACAAGGCGCAGCTCGTAGAAGCGATTGCCGACAAGGTGGGTGGCCGCCAGCAGGCCGCCGACGCTGTCGATCATGTCCTGGACGCCATCGTCCGCGCGGTCGTCGCGGGCGAGCGGGTCTCGGTCACCGGCTTCGGCTCCTTCGAGAAGGTGGACCGTCCCGCTCGCTACGCCCGCAACCCTCAGACGGGCGAGCGGGTTCGGGTCAAGAAGACCTCCGTGCCGCGCTTCCGCGCCGGTCAGGGCTTCAAGGACCTGGTCAGCGGCTCGAAGAAGCTGCCGCGCGGTGGCGAGGTCTCGGTCAAGAAGGCCCCCAAGGGCAGCCTGACCGGCGGTGCCGCGGCGACGGTGAAGAAGGCCGCCGCGAAGAAGACGGCCAAGGCGGCCGCGAAGAAGACCACCACGGCCAAGAAGGCGACCCCGGCGAAGAAGACGACGACGGCCGCCGCGAAGAAGACCACGGCGAAGAAGGCGCCCGCGAAGAAGGCGACCACGGCCGCCGCGAAGACCACCGCGACGAAGGCCACCGCCAAGAAGACCACGGCGAAGAAGGCGCCCGCGAAGAAGGTCACCGCGAAGAAGGCGCCGGCCAAGAAGTCGACGGCGCGCAAGACGACCGCGAAGAAGACGACCGCCCGCAAGGCCACGTCGTAAGGTCACACGGTAGACCGCCAGGGCACTCACGCGCCGGGGGGGGGGGGCGCCCCGCCGCCGCGGGCCCCGCCCGGCGGCTGGGTGGCCGGCGGGCGCAGACGCGGGGTGGGGGGTGGCGCGGGGGAGAGCGGGGGCGAGCCCCCG
>NZ_JBHXVE010000001.1:183507-196990 GCF_042672505.1 Streptomyces sp. NPDC127190 | reverse complement strand
CGCTCTCGCCCACCAGCCCCCACTTCGCCCTCCACCCTCTGTCTGTAGTCGCCTCCCCGCGCGAGAGCGGGGCCCCCCCGCCGGGGGCCGGGCCCCCCCCCGCCCCCCCCCCCCCGCGGCGTGTACGGGGCCAGTTGCCCGGTTACAGGGTCTGGAGGGTGACCAGGGTGATCCGCAGGGTCTCACCCGTCCCTTCCGTCTCCAGCCGCACCCGCTGCCCCGGCCGCAACAGCCTGAGGCCGCCCGCGTCGAACGCGGCCGTGTCGAAGGGGACCGGGGTGCCGTCGTCCAGAAGCACCTGCCCGCTGCGGGTCTCGGGGTCGTAGGTGTAGGCGGTGGCGTGCATGACGGTCAGCCTAGTGTCCGCCGCCACGGAAGGCGCGAGGGGCCCGCGAGCCCGGGATCGGCAGGCCCGCCGACACCGCCGCCGTGTGCCGGCCCACCCCCAGGGCCAGTGCCGCCCGGAGATCCTCCCCGGTGTCCACGTCCTGCCGTACCGAATCGACGCCCGGCAGCACGAGTTCCGCCGCCCCCGAGATCCGGTGCCGGGCACGGGAATCCGGCCCGAACTCCGGCCGCAGTTCCCGCCCGGGCCCCGCGGCCAGCAAGGTCGTGCCCAGTTCGGCCGCATCCGGAAGAAAGGCCCGCGGGAATTCCGCCGCCGCGCCCAGGACGAGGGCCAGCTCCGCCGCCCGCAGCGCCGGCAGATCCGCGTTCAGGGCCGCGACCGGCACCCCCGGGCGGGACTCCCGCACCGCCGCCGCGCCGTGCGCCAGAGCGGCGTTCAGGCCCCGCCCGGGGCGGTCCGGGACGATCCGCGCGCCCAGCGCCGCCAGCTCCCGCGCGGCCAATTCGTCGTCCGTGACGACCGCCACATCCGCCACCGCCGGGCAGGACACCGCCGCGGCCACCGTGTCCTGCGCGAACGCAAGGGCCAGCCCGGGCCGCACCCCGTCGGCGGCGGTGTCCGAGAGCCTGCTCTTGGCCCGGGCGAGGGGCTTCAGAGGAATCACCAAGGTCCACTGCACCGCGTACCGTCCCTCTCTCGTCACGATCATTGTCCCCCGGGTCCTCGGGCAGCCCGACCGTCGGGGCGTACGGTGTTCTCGACAGACCGGCGGCCCGGCGCGACACTTGTGCGGCCCCCGCCGGGGTGGCAGCCCTAGAGGAAGGTGTCCTTGTGCCCCGCCGCAGAATCGGCTTCTGGTACCGCTTCGCCGCGGTGATCTGCAAACCGCCGCTGGTGGTTCTGATCAAGCGGGACTGGCGTGGAATGGAGCACATTCCGGCCGAGGGCGGATTTATCACCGCGGTGAACCACAATTCCCATGTGGACCCCTTCGCGTACGCCCATTATCAGTACAACACCGGACGGGTTCCGCGATTCCTGGCGAAGAGCGGACTTTTCAAGAAGGGATTCGTCGGCGCCGCGATGCGCGGCACCGGACAGATCCCCGTCTACCGTGAGTCCACGGACGCGCTGAGCGCCTTCCGGGCCGCGATCGACGCCGTGGAACGCGGTGAGTGCGTCGCCTTCTACCCCGAGGGAACCCTCACCCGCGACCCGGACGGCTGGCCCATGACCGGCAAGACCGGCGCCGCCCGCGTCGCCCTCCAGACCAGGTGCCCGGTCGTGCCCGTCGCCCAGTGGGGCGCCAACGAACTGCTGCCGCCGTACGCCAAGAAGCCGAATCTCTTCCCGCGCAAGACCCACCATGTGCTGGCGGGCCCGCCGGTGGACCTGTCGCGCTTCTACGGCAAGGAGATGACCCCGGAGGTCCTCAAGGAGGCCACCGAGGTCATCATGGCGGCCATCACCCGCCTGCTGGAGGAGATCCGCGGCGAGAAGGCGCCCGAGAGGCCCTACGACCCGCGCCGCGAACGGATCGAGCAGCGGCGCCGCACCCAGGCGCAGACGCGAGGCAAGGAACCGGAGGGCCAGGGCACGTGAGCAAGGCGGTAAAGGCGGCGGTCATGGGCACCGGCTCATGGGGCACCGCTTTCGGCATGGTCCTCGCCGACGCGGGCTGCGAGGTGACGGTGTGGGCCCGCCGCCCGGAGCTGGCCGAGGCGGTCAACTCCACCCGGACCAACCCCGACTACCTGCCCGGGGTCGAGCTCCCGGAGCGGCTGCGCGCCACCTCGGACGCGGCCGAGGCGCTGCGGGACGCGGACTTCACCGTCCTCGCCATCCCCTCCCAGACCCTGCGCGCCAACCTCGCCGAGTGGACCCCGATGCTCGCGCCGGACACCGTGCTCGTCTCCCTGATGAAGGGCGTCGAACTCGGCTCCACCATGCGGATGAGCGAGGTCGTCGAGGACGTCGCCAAGGTCGGCGCCGACCGCATCGCCGTGGTCACCGGGCCCAACCTGGCCCGCGAGATCGCCGCGCGGATGCCCGCCGCGGCCGTCGTCGCCTGCACCGACGAGCGGGTCGCGCAGCGCCTCCAGGCCGCCTGCCACACGCCGTACTTCCGGCCGTACACCAACACCGACGTCGTCGGCTGCGAACTCGGCGGCGCGGTCAAGAACGTCATCGGGCTCGCGGTCGGCATCGCCGACGGCATGGGCCTCGGCGACAACGCCAAGGGCTCCCTCATCACGCGCGGCCTCGCCGAGACCACCCGGCTCGGCAGCGCGCTCGGCGCCGACCCGATGACCTTCTCCGGCCTCGCGGGCCTCGGCGACCTGGTCGCCACCTGCTCCTCGCCGCTGTCCCGCAACCACACCTTCGGCGCCAACCTGGGCAAGGGCATGACCCTGGAGGAGACCATCGCGGTCACCCGGCAGACCGCCGAGGGCGTCAAGTCCTGCGAGTCCGTGCTGGATCTGGCCCGCCGGCACGACGTCGACATGCCCATCACCGAGACGGTCGTCGCGATCGTCCACGAGGGCAAGTCGCCGGTGGCCGCGGTGAAGGAGCTGATGTCGCGCAGCGCGAAGCCGGAACGACGCTGAGCGACCACCCGGGGGACGTGGCGCCACGGCGGCCGAGCGGGCGCTGACTCGGGGGATACCAACGGGTACTCTCAACGCGATATGAGCACCGAGAACCTCCCCCAGACCCCCGAGCAGCCGTCGCGCAAGCCGCGCGTGGCCGTCGTGTTCGGCGGCCGCAGCTCCGAACACGGCATCTCCGCGGTCACGGCCGGCGCCGTCCTCAAGGCCATCGACCGGAGCAAGTACGACGTCCTGCCGATCGGCATCACGCGGGAGGGCCGCTGGGTGCTCACCGCCGACGAGCCGGAGCGGATGGCCATCACCGACCGCCGCACCCCCGAGGTCGCGGACCTCGCCGAGTCGCACGAGGGCGGCGTGGTGCTCCCCGTCGACCCCGCGAACCGCGAGGTCGTCTACAGCGAGCCCGGCTCCGTGCCCAAGGCGCTCGGCGAGGTCGACGTGGTCTTCCCGGTGCTGCACGGCCCGTACGGCGAGGACGGCACCCTCCAGGGCCTCCTGGAGCTGTCCGGAGTGCCGTACGTCGGCTCCGGCGTGCTCGCCTCGGCCGTCGGCCAGGACAAGGAGTACATGAAGCGGGTCTTCACCTCCTTCGGGCTCAAGGTCGGCCCCTACGTGGTGATCCGCCCCCGGGAGTGGCAGCAGGACGAGTCCGCCGCCCGGAAGAAGATCGTCGACTTCGCCGGCGAGCACGGCTGGCCGCTGTTCGTGAAGCCCGCGCGCGCGGGCTCGTCCATCGGCATCACCAAGGTCGACGACCTGTCCGGCCTGGACGAGGCGATCGCCGAGGCGCAGGCGCACGACCCGAAGATCCTGGTCGAGGCCGCCGTACGGGGCCGTGAGATCGAGTGCGGCGTGCTGGAGTTCGAGGACGGGCCGCGCGCCTCCGTCCCGGCCGAGATCCCGCCGCCGGACGCGCACGCGTACTACGACTTCGAGGCCAAGTACATCGACTCCACCCCCGGTCTCGTGCCGGCGCCGCTCACCGAGGCGCAGACCGCCGAGGTGCAGGAACTCGCCGTGCAGGCCTTCGAGGCGGCCTCCTGCGAGGGTCTGGTCCGCGCGGACTTCTTCCTCACCGAGGACGGCGAGTTCGTCATCAACGAGATCAACACCCTGCCGGGCTTCACGCCGATCTCGATGTACCCGCAGATGTGGCAGGCCAGCGGGGTCTCCTACCCCGAGCTGATCGACCGCCTGGTGCAGGCGGCGCTGCGCCGCCCCACCGGTCTGCGCTGACCCTCAGCCGCGCATGGAGGCGATCCCCTCGGGGATCGCCTTCTTCACGGCCGGCGCCAGGTCCGTGAGGACGCCGGTGCCCTCCTGCTGCGCGGACATGCCCTGGGGCAGGCTCACCTGCACATAGGCCACGCGGCCCGCCGTGGTGAACCGCCAGGTGCCGTCGCTCTGCTTCTCCATCAGCCAGTCGACGCCGTCGACCCCGCCCGCGATCGCGTCCGGGTCGCCGCCTTCGGCCACCTTGGGGTCGATCATCTTCGGCGGCCGTACGACACCGCAGCGCAGTATGATCGCCGGGTTTCCCCAGCCCGCCGTGTAGGCGGACCGGGGTCCGGGGTCGTTCCGGCTTCTGCCGTCGAGCTGCTGCGGCAGCACCCGGTGCAGTTCCCGGCACACCGGCGCCGTCTTCGCGTCGGGGCGGGGAACCGTCACCGTCGTGCCGTCGTCTGCCGAGGAGCAGCCCGCGACCGCGACGAGCAGCGCGGGCGCGAGCACGCCGAGAGGCCGGTGACGGAAAATGTTCACCGGCCAAGCGTAGACGGGGGCTAGATATGCACGACCGGGCAGGTCAGGGTGCGCGTGATGCCGTCCACTTGCTGGACCTTCGCGACCACCATGCGACCGAGGTCGTCGACGGTGTCGGCTTGTGCGCGCACGATGACGTCATACGGTCCCGTCACGTCCTCGGCCTGGATCACTCCAGGAATCTTGGTGATCGTGTCGGCGACGGTCGACGCTTTGCCGACCTCCGTCTGGATCAGGATGTACGCCTGTACCACGGAACCTCCAGGGCGGCCACGAGGATCATGTGGGGGAAAGGAACGCCACGGTATCGCGTCGCCGCGCCCCTCGGGGAGACCCGCGGGAACCGGGCTTGCGCGCCAGAGTGCAGGCACGACGGAAGTTGACGGTCGGATCGGCCTTCATCCACGGTCATTCCGACCGTATCGACGGTCATCTCGACCGTATCGGGGACACTGATGACGCGCGACTGGGCACGGCTAGGGAAGAAGGGGAGCCAAGGGACATGAAGGGCACTGTTGGTGAGCTCGGGGAGTTCGGGCTCATCAGGGAGCTCACCTCCCGTCTCACCACCACCCCGGCGGTCCGGATCGGGCCCGGCGACGACGCCGCGGTGGTCGCCGCACCCGACCGGCGGGTGGTGGCGAGCACGGACATCCTGCTGGAGGGCCGGCACTTCCGCCGTGACTGGTCCACGGCCTACGACGTCGGCCGCAAGGCCGCCGCACAGAACCTCGCGGACATCGCCGCCATGGGCGCCGTACCGACCGCGCTGCTGCTCGGTCTGGTGGTGCCGGCCGAACTCCCGGTGACCTGGCCGAGCGAGCTGATGGACGGCCTGCGCGACGAGTGCCAGGTCGCGGGTGCCTCGGTGGTCGGCGGAGACGTCGTACGCGGCGACACGATCATGGTGTCGATCACCGCGCTCGGCGATCTGCGCAACCAGGAGCCCGTCACCCGCGGCGGAGCCCAGCCCGGCGACCTGGTGGCCGTCACGGGCTGGCTGGGCTGGTCCGCGGCCGGCTACGCGGTGCTGTCCCGCGGCTTCCGCTCGCCGCGCGCCTTCGTGGAGGCCCACCGGCGCCCCGAGCCGCCGTACCACGCGGGTCCGGCCGCGGCGGCGCTCGGCGCGACCGCGATGTGCGACGTGAGCGACGGGCTGATCGCCGACCTCGGGCACATCGCCGAGGCCAGCAAGGTCCGGATCGACATCCGCTCCGGCGCGATCGACATCCCGACCCAGATGAACGACATCGGACAGGCCGTCGGCGTCGACCCGCTCCAGTGGGTGCTCACCGGCGGAGAGGACCATGCGATCGTGGCGACCTTCCCGCCGGACGCCAAGCTGCCGGCCCGCTGGAAGGTGATCGGCGAGGTCCTCAACCCCTCCGCGCTGCCCCAGGTGACCGTGGACGGGGCGCCCTGGACCAGCAAGGGCGGCTGGGACCACTTCGGGGACATCGAGTCATGAGCCTGCCCCGGGTGCTCACGGTGGCCGGCTCCGACCCCGGCGGCGGCGCCGGGGTCCAGGCCGACCTGAAGACGATGCTGGCGCTCGGCGTGCACGGGATGAGCGTGATCACGGCCGTGACCGCGCAGAACTCGCTAGGCGTCCAGGGCGCCTGGGAGCTGCCCGCCGAGGCCGTACGGGCCCAGTACCGCAGTGTCGTGGACGACATCGGCGTACAGGCCGTGAAGACCGGCATGCTGGCCTCGGCCGAACTGGTCGAGACGGTCGCCGAGTTGATCTCCGGCACGGACGCCCCGGCGGTGGTCGACCCGGTCGGCGTCTCCAAGCACGGCGACCCGCTGCTGGCCGCCGGCGCGCTGGACTCGGTGCGCGCCCGGCTGCTTCCGGCGGCGACGGTGGCCACCCCCAACCTCGACGAGGTGGCCCAACTCACCGGTGTGCGGGTGGAGTCCGAGGGCGACCTGCGGCGGGCGGCGGATGCCGTCCTGGCATACGGTCCGCGCTGGGTGCTGATCAAGGGCGGCCATCTCGCCGGGGACGCCGTCGACCTGCTGACCGACGGCTCGGCCGAGCACTGGCTGCGCGCCCCGCGCCTCGACAACCGGCACACCCACGGCACCGGCTGCACCCTGGCGTCCGCGATCGCCTGCGGACTCGCGAAGGGCCTGAGCGTCCCGGACGCGGTCCAGGCCGCCAAGCGCTACGTCACGGGCGCCATCGCCGCCGGTTTCCCGCTGGGCACGGGCATCGGCCCGGTGCACCACGGCTGGGCCCTCGGCACGCCCCGCCCTCAGGCCGGGTAGTCCCCCAGCTCGATCGCGGTCGCCGCCTTCTCCGTCATCCGCTTGAAGAACCCGCCCAGCGGCCGCGAGCTCAGCAGCCGGTACATCCGGTCCCGGCTGCGGATC
Source organism: Streptomyces sp. NPDC127190 (assembly GCF_042672505.1). Classification (NCBI taxonomy): domain Bacteria; kingdom Bacillati; phylum Actinomycetota; class Actinomycetes; order Kitasatosporales; family Streptomycetaceae; genus Streptomyces; species Streptomyces sp. NPDC127190. The sequence goes on along the minus strand of NZ_JBHXVE010000001.1, from coordinate 189,892 downwards.
CGCCGCTCGGTGGGCGGCGCGAAGAACGGTCCCGCGTTGCCGGAGATCTTCTGGCAGCCCTTCGCGAAGTCCGTGATCCGGCGCTCGTACGCGGCGAACGCGGTGCGGTGGTCGCCGCCCGCCAGGGCGAGTTCACCGGCCAGCACATACGCGCCGACCATCGCCACCCCGGTGCCCATCCCGCCCATCGTCGCGCCGTACCCGGCGTCGCCCAGCAGCGCCACCCGCCCCCGGGTGAGCCGGTCGACATGGATCTGGGCGATCGCGTCGAAGTACAGGTCGTCGGCGTCCCGAAGCGCCCCGAGGACGTACGGCGCCTCCCAGCCCATTCCCGCGAACCGCTCGGTGAGGATCCGGCGCTGCGCGTCCAGGTCCCGGCGGTCGTACGCCAGCTGCTCGGACCGGAACACCAGCAGGGCTCCCGCGCGGTCCGGGTCGCCGTCGTAGTTGCTGATGCCGACGCAGCGGCCCGGCTCGCTGTACAGGCGGGCGGTGCGGTCCAGACCGAGGTGGTTGGGAAGGCTGAAGGCGGCCACGTAGTGATCGAAGAAGCGCAGATAGCGGGACTCGTCGCCGAAGACCAGACGGCGGGTGTTCGAGTGCAGGCCGTCGGCGCCGACGACCAGGTCGAAGCGGCGGGGCGCGCCCCGCTCGAAGGCCGCCTCGACGCCCTGCCCGGTGTCCGTCAGCGCGGTGACGGAGTCGTCGAAGACGTACTCCACCGTGTCCTTCGTACGCTCGTACATGATCCGCGCCAGATCGCCGCGGAAGATCTCCACATCGCCGCTCATCATCTCCGCGGGCAGGTCCACGCGCGGGCTGCCGTCGGCGGACACCACGGTCTGGCGGCCCATGTGGGTCTGGCGGGCGTGGATCTCGTCCCACAGGCCCATCGCGGTGAGGACCCTGCGGTGCACACGCCCCCGGAAGTCCACGGCGAAGCCGCCGCCGCGCAGCTCGGGCGCCTTCTCCACGACGGTGACCCGGGCGCCGTGGCGGGCCAGGTTCAGGGCGAGGGCGGGGCCGGCGACGCTCGCGCCGGAGATCAGGACGGTCAGGTGGCTCAGATCGGCTGTCTTCGTCATGTGCCCTACGGTCCAGGGCCCCGCTGACCGTGCGCCTACCGTTCGCTGACCGCCGCTGACCGAAGCTTCCGGCCCTGCTCAAAGGCCTGCTCGAACTCCTTTGGGGACAGGCACGCACGCGTGTGCTCCGTCGTCGTCACGACATCGGGGTCGCCGAGCTGCGGCGTGCCCCTCAGGCCCGCGGCGGCGCCGAGGAGTTCGGCCGCCCGCTCCGGCCGCGGGGCCACGGCCGCGAGCGCGTCGGCGACATCGGCCAGCAGCAGCACCTCCGGCGACTCCAGGGCCTGGGCGTGGGCCTGGGCGAGCCACTCGCGGGCGGTGCCCAGGTCCCCCTCGGCGGCGGCCGTGCGCGCCAGCCCGATCATGATCCGCGCCGTCTCGCCGACGCTGAACCAGGTGGCCGCACAGGTGTGAAGGGCGTTCTCGTAGTGCACGCGCGCGCGTGCCGGGTCCCCGGTCAGCCGGGCCACATCGCCCAGGCCGCGCAGCGCCCCGGCCGCCTTGTCGGTCGCCCCGGCGGCGCGGGCCAGGTCGTACGAGCGCGTGAAGTGCGCGGCGGCCTCCTGCGCGGATCCCCGGCCCAGCAGGGTGATCGCACGGGTGCGCAGCAGATCGGCGGTCTCCTCGGGCGCGTCCAGCTCCCGGACGTGCACCAGGCCCTCGTCCAGCAGGGCCAGCGCCCGCGCGTACTCGCCGCGGCCGTACGCGAACCCGGCCAGCGGATCGAGGCAGTTGGCCAGTCCCCAGCGGTCCCCGGTCGCCCGGAAGCCCTCCCACGCGCGCGTGAAGGCCGCCTCCGCCGCCGCGGCCCGCCCCGCGAACAGCGCCTGGTAGGCGAGGCCGACGTCCAGCAGGGCGAGACTCCACGGCTCCTGCCCGATCTGCGCCCGCACCCGCGCGTCCGTGCTCAGCAGGGGGCCGCCGGTGAGGGACCACAGCACCACCGTGAACGGCAGCCGCAGCGGTCCGTCCAGCGTGGCCATGACGGCGGCCGCGCGCGCGACGAGAGCGGCGTCCTCGGGATCGTCGCCCTGCCCGGACACGGCGTTCATCACGCACAGGGCGTACTCCTCCGCCAGCCCGGGCGGCGGCTCGGCGCCGACCGCCGCGAGCAGCGCCCGGGCCCGCGGCACCCGGTCGCCGTGCAGGCCGCGCAGCCGCCGGAACCAGGTCAGGGCGGCCATCAGCCGCAGCGCGTCCCCGGGCGCGGTCGCGGTCAGATGGCGCAGCGCCGCGTCCAGGTTGTCCTGCTCGGCGGTCAGCCGGGCCAGCCAGGGCAGCTGCCCGCCGCCGCGCAGGGCCGGCTCCGCCCGCTCGGCCAGCCGCAGGAAGTACCCGGCGTGCGCCGCCCGCAGCGCCGCCGGCTCGGCCAGCGACTCGGCGGCGAAGGCGCGGATCGTCTCCAGCATCCGGTAGCGCCCGTCGGCCACCTCGACGAAGGACTTCTCCACCAGGGACGCCAGCGCGTCCTCCGGGTACGGCACCCCGCACACGGCCGCCACGGCGTCCAGCGTGGCGCCCCCGGCGAAGACGGTCAGCCGGCTCGCCAGCTCCCGCTCCGCCGTGTCCAGCAGCTCCCAGCTCCACTCCACCACCGCGCGCAGCGTGCGGTGCCGGGGCGCCTTGGCCCGGTCTCCTCGGGTGAGCAGCCGGAACCGGTCGTGCAGCCGGTCGGCCAGCTCCTCGGCCGACAGCGTGCGCAGCCGTGCCGCCGCCAGCTCGATCGCCAGCGGCAGTCCGTCCAGCGCCCGGCAGATCTCCGCCGCGCGCGCGTGCCCGTCGAAGCCGGGGCGCACACTTCGCGCCCGGTCCAGCAGCAGCCGCACGGCGGACTCCTCCGGCAGCGGCGGCACGGGCACCAGGACCTCGCCCGTGAGGGCCAGCGACTCCCGGCTGGTCGCCAGCACCCGGACGTCCGGGCAGGCGGCCAGCACCCGGGCGACCGTCCGTGCGGCGGCCTCGACCAGATGCTCGCAGTTGTCCAGCACCAGCAGAACGGCCCGGTCGGCCAGCGCGGCCAGCAGCCGGGCCGCCGCGTCCGTGGCCGGGTTGCGGAAGCCGTCCCGCACCCCGAGCGCCGCCAGCACCGCGTACGGGATCCGGGAGCCGTCGGCGAGCGGGGCCAGCTCCACCAGGCACACCTCGGTGCCGGTGCGGGACCGGGCCGCCTCCAGCGCCAGCCGGGTCTTGCCGACGCCCCCGGGGCCGGTGAGCGTCACCAGCCGGGAGCCGGCCAGCGCCTCCTCGACCCGGGCCAGCTCCGCCTCCCGGCCGACGAAACGGGTCAGCTGGGCCGGCAGCGCGGGCCGGACGGGGGCCTCGGGGCCGCCCCGGAGCAGCTCCCGGTGGAGCGCGGAAAGTTCGGCCGACGGATCCGTGCCCAGCTGGTCGGCGAGCGTGCGCCGCGCCTCCTCGTACACCGTGAGCGCCTCGGCGGGCCGCCCGGCGGCGTGCAGCGCCCGCATCAGCTGTCCGTACGGCCGCTCGTCCAGCGGATGCTCCGCGAGCAGCGCCCGCAGCTCCGGCACCAGCTCCGCCCCGCCGCCGAGCCCCAGCTCCGCCTCGATCCGGTCCTGTACGGCGGCCAGCCGCAGCTCCGCGAGCCGGGCCCGGTCGGCGTGCGCGTCCGGCAGGTCGGGCAGCGCCGGGCCGCGCCACAGCGCGAGCGCGTCCCGCAGCAGCGCCGCCGCGCGCGGGTGGTCGGCGGCGGCGAGCGCGGTACGGCCCTCGGCGGCGAGCCGGGCGAACCGGTGGGCGTCGACGGTGTCCGGATCCACGGTCCGGGGGCCGACGGCGAGGGTGTAACCGGCGGGGACCGCGTCGATGCGGGCGTGCGGGGCGAGCCGCCCGCGCAGCCGGGATATCTGCGACTGGAGCGCGTTCGCGGCACCGGCGGGCGGCTCGGCGCCGTACAGGCCGTCCAGCAGACGCTCCACGGAGACCGCGCGGCCGGCGTCCAGGAGCAGCAGGGTGAGCAGCGCGCGGGGGCGGGGGCCGCCGGGGGACAGAAGGGTGCCGTCGCCGGTGCGGATCTCCAGGGGGCCCAGAATGCCGAAGCGCATTCTGCGCATTGTTCCATCCACCGCGCGCGGGTACGGCAAAAAGCCGGCCCACCCGAAGGTGGACCGGCTCAGTGCAGCGGACCAGGCAGTGGCCGCGCGCTCAGCTGGTGCGTCAGCGCGAGACCTTGCCGGCCTTGATGCACGAGGTGCAGGCGTTCACGCGCTTCGGCGTCCCGCCGACCACGGTACGCACACGCTGGATGTTCGGGTTCCAGCGGCGGGACGTACGGCGGTGCGAGTGCGAGATGTTGTTGCCGAAGCCCGGCCCCTTGCCGCAGACGTCGCAGTTGGCAGCCACGGGTCACTCCAAAGACTTCAGATGCACTTACGGTTAATCCCGGCATGCCGGGATCGAGATCGTACGACCTGAGATCTGAGTGGCGGTGCCAGGGGAACAGCCCGATCGGATCGGGCAACCGGAGCAGCATACAACGGCCGCGCCAGCAGAACGAAACTACCATGGCGGATCGGTGCCCCGCTCCCGGCCCGCCTCGGCCGGACACCGGCCCGGGGTCTACGCTGCGTGCCACGTCCAGCCAGCTCAGGGAGGCGCAGGTGGCGCAGGTGCCGCAGACATTCCTCGATGCTCTCGCGGTGCGCACCTGGTGCGGTCTGGCGCTCCGGGCGCTCGGCCGGGCACGGGAGGAGATCGACGCGATCAACGTCTACCCCGTGGCCGACGGCGACACCGGGACCAACCTCTATCTGACGGTGGAGTCCGCCGCGACGGCCGTGGAGGCCGTGTTCGCCGGGTACGGGACCGGCTCCGCCGAGCCGTCCCTCGCGGACGCGGTACGGGCCATGGCGCACGGAGCGCTCATCGGCGCCCGGGGCAACTCCGGGACGATCCTCGCCCAGCTGCTGCGCGGCATGGCCCAGGTCCTCGCGGACGGCGGGGACCGTGACGTACCCCACATCGACGGTGCGGAGCTGCGGCTGGCCCTGCGCCGGGCCGCCGACTCCGCCCGGCAGGCCGTGGCCCATCCGGTCGAGGGCACCGTCCTCACCGTCGCCTCGGCCGCCGCGGACGCCGCCGACGGAGCCGAGGGCGACTGCGCGGCCGTCGCCCGGGCCGCCTACGCGGGGGCGCGGGCCGCCCTGGCGGCGACCCCCGGCCAGCTGGCCGTGCTGGAGCGGGCCCACGTGGTGGACGCGGGCGGCAGCGGACTGGTGACGGTGCTGGGGGCGCTGGTGGAGGCGGTCACCGGGGAGCCGGTCGCGCCGGAGACGGTGCGCGGGCACGCCGTGGCCCGGGGCGACACGGCGGACGCCGTCCACGCGCGCGCGTGCGCTCCCGGCCCCGGCGGGTGCCCCGGGGGCGCCGGAACCGGCGGCCCCGCCTTCGAGGTGATCTATCTCCTGGAGGCCGACGACGCGGCCGTGGCCCGGCTGCGCACGCGGCTCGACGCCCTCGGCGACTCCCTCGTGGTGGTCGGCGGCGACGGGCTGTGGAACGTGCATGTCCATGTGGACGACGCCGGTGCCGCCGTCGAGGCGGGTGTGGAGGCGGGCCGGCCGTACCGGATCCGGATCACCCACTTCGGGCTGGGCGACGTGCACACCGCAGGCCGGCCGCACCCGCGCGAGCGCGCCCAGCGGGCCGTCGTCGCCGTCGTCCCCGGCGAGGGCCTGGCCGGGCTGTACACCGAGGCCGGCGCGACCACCGTCCTGGCGCGCCCCGGGGAGCCGCCGGCCAGCGGGGAGCTGGTGGAGGCGGTACGGCGGGCCCACGCGCGCGAGGTGGTCCTGCTGCCCAACGACTCCGAACTGCGCCACACCGCCGCCGCGGCCGCCGAGCAGGCCCGCACCGAGGGCATCCGGGTGGCGCTGATCCCGACCCGCTCGGCGGTGCAGGGCATCGCCGCGCTCGCCGTGCACGAGCCGGAACGCCGCTTCGACGAGGACGTCGTCCAGATGACCTCGGCGGCGGGCGCCACCCGCTACGCCGAGATCACCGTGGCCGAACGACAGTCCTGGACGACGGCCGGCATCTGCCAGGCCGGGGACGTCCTGGGCCTGATCGACGGCGATGTGGCGGTGATCGGCCCGGAGGTCGCCGCCACCGCCGAGACGGTCCTGGACCGCATGCTCCAGGCCGGCGGCGAGCTGGTCACCCTCGTCGTGGGGGGGGGGGCCCCCCCCCCCCCCGCGCCCCCCCGCCCCCCCCCCCCGCGGGCGCCCCCCCCCCGCGCGGGGCGGCTCGGGGTGAGCGGGGGGCGGCGGCGCGCGCGGGGCGCG
>NZ_JBHXVE010000001.1:85570-183497 GCF_042672505.1 Streptomyces sp. NPDC127190 | reverse complement strand
TGCGGGCCCCCCGCCCCCCCCGTGCGGGCCCGCCCCCTCTCGGCCGGGGCGGGCGGCGCGTCTCCCCCCGGCGCCGCCGCGCGCGCCCCCCCCCCGCCCCCCCCCCCGCGCCTCCAGACCCGGGTCCGGGAGTCCTACCTGGCCGTGGACACGGTGGTGTACCAGGGCGGCCGGCAGGGCGCGCTGCTGCTCATCGGGGTGGAGTGAGCAGGGGAGCGGCCCTCCGCTGAGCGGGGGCCCGGCTCAGCCCTCCGTCTCGGTCCGCGCCGCCTGGAGCAGCTGGGCGGCCTCCGCGCACCGGGCGCGGACCGTCTCGTCGGCCTGGTCCGGCCCGTCCGCCGCACCGGCGTCCGCGTAGGCCGCGAGCACGGCACGCGCGCGTGCCGCCGCTGCCGCCGGACGGCCCAGGTCCGCTTCCAGCCAGCCCGCGCCCAGCTCCGCGCCGGTACGGCTGTGCAGGCCGGCCGCGCCGAGCGCGTCGAACACCGCCACGGCCCGCTCCATCTGCTCCAGCGCCGCCTCGAACACCTCCTGGATCACCGCGTCCTCGGCCTCCACGGCCTCCTCGCCCTCGCCGTCCGCCTCGGACGCCGAGCGGGCCAGCAGCTCCGCGAACTGCCGGTGGGTGTCGCCCAGTTCGGCGCCGAGCTGGTCCCGGACGGCGGGGTCCGCCGTGGCCGCGAGCGCCGTCTCGCACTCCCGTACCGCGTCCGCCATCAGCGCCCGCGCACCCGCCGCACCCACGGCGCCGCGCAGCGCCAGCCAGGCGCGGGCCCGCAGCGAGCGGACCAGGAACTGGGGGTTGCCGAGCGCGCGCCACAGCTCGCCCGCGCGCCTGTAGGCCCGGTCCGCCTCCTCGGCGAGCCCGGCGTGGGCCAGCGAACCGGCGGCCAGATGGGCGAGCGTGGCGTGGTCCTGCTGCTCGGGCCAGTGCCGGGCGGTCTCGGCGGCCCGCAGCCACTGCCCGGCGGCCTCCCGGTGCTCGCCCAGCTCGGCCAGGCAGTCCCCGAGCCACCAGCGGGCCTGGACGACCGCGCCGTCGCCGTGCGTCTCGGCGCTCAGGTCGGCGAGCGCCGACTCCAGCACCTCGGCGGCCTCCGCGCACCGGCCCTGGCGCAGCAGGAAGCCGCCCAGCTGCTGCCGCGCCCAGGCACCCACCGTGCCGCTCGCACCGGCCTCGTCGGCCCAGTGCGCGGCCTCGAGGGCATGGTCCGCCGCCTCCTCGGCCGCGCCCCGGGAGCCGGTCACCTCGGCGAGCTGGAGATGCAGCTGAGCCCGGCCGACCGGCTCCACGTGCGCCCCGCCGTGCGCCAGGGCCGCCCGCAGCGCCCGCTCGGCCCCGGCGATGTCACCGGCCTGGTGGGCCAGCGCGGCGATCTGCACCTCGTACTCGACGGCGAACCAGGGCAGCCCGGCGCCCACATACACGTCGGCCGCCTCCCGGAACAGCCGTGCCGCCCGCCCGGCGTCGCCGGTCAGCCCGGCCAGCTCGGCGAGCATCGCCCGCGCCTCGCCGTCCCGGGCGACCAGCCGCACATCGTCCCCGGCCCGCCCCCCGACCAGCGCGAGCACCTCCCGCGCCGCGGCCTCGGCGGCGCCGGCGGCGGCCTCGACGGCACCGTTCGCGCCTCGCTCGGCGGCCTGGTGCACCCGGCGCATCAGCGTCCGGGCCCGGCTCATCAGCACCGACGCGGTCTGGCGCACCCCGGTGGCCCCGTCGGCGTAGAGCGCCAGGACCTCGTCGTACAGAGCGGAGACCGTTGTCAGGGCCGCGTCGACCTCGCCCTCCAGGGCCCGTACGTACGCGCCACGCGCGCGTGCCGCCAGCGCCTCACCGGGGTCGCCCGCCTCCGCGTACTCCGCGGCGGCCCGCTCGAACAGCCCGACGCCCTCGGGACCGCGGGCCATGGCCTCGTGGTCGGTCAGCTCCGCGCGGTCCCGCGCGGCCAGCTGCACCCCCTCGGCGGCCCGTGCCACCGCCGCCCACGCCTCGAGCGCGTTCGGCTGCAAGGTGTCCGACATCCGCCGCGCCTCGGCCAGCAGGGCGGCCAGGTCGGCAGCCTCGGCGGGCGCCGGCCCGGCGGCCGGCGGCGCGACCACCGGCGCCGCGGCCGCCCGTGCCGTCCGCACGCCCAGCGGGAGCCGCTCCACCAGCGGACGCTGCGCCATGCGCGCGCGTACCCGGTCGCCGACGGACGAGGTGCCGTTGCGGCGGTCGAACCGCTCCGCCAGCTCCAGCGCCTCCGCACGCGCGTGCGTGGCGAGTTCACCGGCGGTCCAGGTCCGCCCGGCCGGGCCCGGCACCCGCCGCGCGCCGAGCCCCAGCCCGGTCAGCCGCTCCATCAGCAGCGCCACCACGGCCAGGAACTCCATCCGGCTGCGCGGATGCCCGGTGTCCGTGAAGTACGCGGGCCGCTCGGCGAGCAGTTCCAGACCGCGCGCCTCGTTGCCGGTCAGCGCGCAGAACTCCACATGGTCCGCGTACGCGCCCCGCATGCTCTCCATCGCCCGGACCAGCCGGAAACCCCGCAGATGATGCGCGCGGGCCTCGTCCACGCGGCCCAGGCGCAGCAGCGGCGCCAGCGAGGAGGCGAGCACGGTGTGCGGCTCGTGCGCACAGGCGAACTCGCCCTCCAGCACCGGCTGCCACAGCCGCAGCGCCTCCTCGTCCCGGCCCCGCTCGGCCTGCCAGAAGCCCTGCCCGTGCAGCTCGCAGGCGTGACAGTCGGCCATCTGGTCCCGGTCGGCGGCCAGCCAGGCGGCGTACGCCCGCTCGGCCCGCGGCACATCCCCGAGATGCGCGGCCACACTGAACTCCGCGCTGCGCACGGCCCGTTCGGAGTACCCGGCGAGCCGGTAGCGGTGCTCCATCTCGCCGAGCCACTTCTCGACCGAGGCGAGCGGGATGTGCGGCTGGTCCAGCATGCCCGCCGACATCCACTTGAAGACCCAGTGCAGCGAATGCGTCTCGTACTCGTCGAAGTCCTCCGGCCGTTCGTCCCACATGCGCAGCAGCCGCGCGAACGGGACGAACATCTTCGCCTTCTCGGAGCTGTAGTTGTAGACCTTCAGCTGATGCCCGAGCGCCTCGATCACGGCGAGCGGCACATCCAGCCGCTCGGCCTCGGCGAGCAGCTCCTCCGCGCGCGCGTTGCGGGCCGGGCCCTCCGGCTGCTCGGAGTTCTCCGCCATCGCCCGGCGCAGCGCGTCGAAGTCCGCGATCTCACCCATCAGCTGCCGTTCTCCCCATGCGTGGCCCACTCCAGAAGGCCGATGAACGCCCGGTTGAGCAGCGCCGAGTCGGCCGGCCGCAACGGCCGCTGCGCCCTCAGCAGCGCCTGGCCGTACAGCGACTCGGTCGCCGTGCCGATCAGCTCCGGGTCGCCGAGCGAACCGATCCTGCGCACCAGCGGGTTGAGGTGGTTGAGCACCAGCCTCGCGCGCGGTGCGCTGTCGCGCAGCGAGCCCAGGATGCCCGCCCACAGGTCGTCGGCCTGCTCCTCGGCCGCCGCGCGGGCCTGCTCGTGCCGGGCGGCCCGGTCGTCCAGATGCAGCGCGGGCACCGACAGCGGATGGAAGGCCCGCAGTACGACGTCACAGCCCAGCGGGTCGAGCCTGGCCCGCGCGGCCGCCAGGAACCCGGACAGCGCCAGCTCCTCGGCCGTGTCCACCAGGTCCAGATGTGCGGTCACGGTGTCCGCGTCCAGCTCGGCGACCACCGTCCCGGGCCGCACCCGGGGCAGCGCCTCGACCAGCTCGCTGTCGTACGTGTAGCCGCCGTTGACCACCCCGACCCCCTGCGCGGAGGCGATCGGCGCGACCTGCCGGAACTCCTCCACGGTCCGGGTGAAGTGCACCACCCGGTGCCGCTGGGCGAACTCCTCCAGGGACAGCTGGCCGTCCGTCGTCTCGAACGGCAGCCACGGCAGCATCGTGCGCAGCATGTCGCCGTCGTGCCGGGCGAGCGACTTCACGCCCAGGTGGTGCACGGAGAGGAACGCGGCCAGCCGCTCCGGGTCCCCGGCGGCGAGGCCGGTCAGCCAGGACCGGATCCGCTCCCCGAGCGCCTCCCGCACGGCGGCCAGCGTCTCGTCCTCGTACAGCGCCTCGCGCGAGGCGGTCGGCCGCAGGCTGTCGGTGTCCAGCACACAGCGCACGAAGAACGCCCAGTCGGGCAGCAGCTGTTCGGCGCGCTCGGTGAGCAGCATGCCCTTCAGATGCACCCGGTGGGTCGCCCGCTGGGCCGGGCTCACGGCCGACGGCAGCACATACGCCACCCCGCGGACACCGGCCAGCGGCACGTCCAGGGAGACCGAGTCCAGCGGGGTGAACCCGAACAGCTCCTGGCAGTGCCGGGCGAGCGCCACCCGGCGTGCGGCGGGGCTCGGATAGGGCCCGTCCCAGGGCGCGGGCAGCTCGGTGACCGGCTGCCCGTCCACCTGGACGTCGTACGGCAGCAGCGAGCCGAAGTCCCGGGCCAGCCGGCGCACCCGCTCCGGGGCCAGCCACTCCGCGGCGCCGGCCCGCGCGGTCAGATACACCGTCGTGCCCGGCTCGGGCCGCTCGGCGTCCGGCAGGGTGCGCACGGTGTACGACCCGTCGTCCCGCGCCGTCCACTCCACCGGCGCCGCCCCGGGCGTCCGGGCGCTGCGGCTGACCACCCGGATCCGCTCGGCGACCAGGAAGCAGGCGAGCAGGCCGATGCCGAACTGGCCGAGGAAGCCCGAGCGGGCCTCCTGGAGCCCCTCGGCCCGCTTGGAGCTGCGGCCGATGGTGGCCAGCAGGCTGTGCACATCGGCCTCGGTGAGCCCGACACCGCTGTCCTCCACCCGCAGCGCGCCCTGCGCCGTGTGCAGCCGGACCAGCGCCGGCGCGTCCGGCTGCCCGTCCCGCCGGGCGGTGATCGCGTCCACGGCGTTCTGGAGCAGCTCGCGCAGGTAGACCTTGGGACTGGAGTACAGGTGATGGGAGAGCAGGTCCACCAGACCACGCAGGTCGACCTGGAACGTGTGGGGTGGGTGGGGTGACTGGGATGCCTGGGCTGGCTGTGGGATCTGGGAGTCCATCGTCACTGCGCCGGGGGAGGAGCGCGTGCGGCGCGGGGTCGGGCGGTCCCGGCTGGGGCGGTGACCGCGAAGGATGGCCGGAGCGCGCCATCCTAGGCCTGGAGCACTCCACCTGACCAGGGGTTTCCTCAGGTTTCCGGCGGTGCGGGCGGAAAGCCGCGGGGCAGCGTGTACGGCATTGTCAGTGGCGTGGTGTGCAATGGATCTCGTGCCCGCACTGGAAGAACCACTGAAGAAGGTGCTCGGCCCCGCCACCGCCAAGGTGATGGCCGAGCATCTCGGCCTGCACACCGTCGGCGACCTCCTGCATCACTACCCGCGCAGATACGAGGAGCGCGGTCAGCTCACCCACCTCGCCGACCTCCCCATGGACGAGCACGTCACGGTGGTCGCCATGGTCGCCGACGCCCGCCTGCACTCCTTCGCCTCCGCCAAGGCGCCCCGCGGCAAGGGCCAGCGCCTGGAGGTGACCATCACCGACGGCAGCGGCCGGCTCCAGCTGGTCTTCTTCGGCAACGGCGTGCACAAGCCGCACAAGGAGCTGCTCCCGGGCACCCGCGCGATGTTCGCCGGCAAGGTCTCCGTCTTCAACCGCCGGCTCCAACTCGCCCATCCCGCCTATGAGTTGCTGCGCGGGGACGGCGAGGAAGCGGTCGAGACCTGGGCCGGCGCGCTGATCCCCATCTACCCGGCCACCGCCAAACTGGAGTCCTGGAAGATCGGCAAGGCGGTGCAGACGGTCCTGCCCAGCGCCCAGGAGGCACTCGACCCGCTGCCGCCCGCGCTGCGCGAGGGCCGCGGGCTGCTCCCGCTCCCCGAGGCCCTGCTCAAGATCCACCGCCCGCACACCAAGGCCGACATCGCCGACGCCCGCGCCCGCCTGAAGTGGGACGAGGCCTTCGTGCTCCAGGTCGCCCTGGCCCGCCGCCGGCACGCCGACACCCTGCTCCCGGCCGTCCCCCGCCGCCCCGGACCGGACGGCCTGCTCGCGGCCTTCGACGACCGCCTCCCCTTCACCCTCACCGAGGGCCAGCAGAAGGTCTCCCGCGAGATCTTCGCCGACCTCGCCACCGAACACCCCATGCACCGGCTCCTCCAGGGAGAGGTGGGTTCCGGCAAGGCCCAGCCGCTGGACTCGCTCGTGCTCACCCCGCGCGGGTTCCGGCGCATGGGCGAGCTGGAGGTGGGCGACGAGGTCGTCGTGCCGTCGGGCGAGACCGCGCCGGTCGACGGAATCTTCCCGCAGGGGGAGCGGGACGTGTGGCGCCTCGTGCTGTCCGACGGAAGCGCGGTGGAGTGCGACGACGAACACCTCTGGATCGTCGGCACGCGGCGCGGCCGGGACAGCGGCGAGCCTCCCGAGGTGCTGACCACCCGCGCCCTCAGGGACGACCTGCTGGAGGCGGACGGATCGCCGAAGTGGCACATCCCGCCGGCCACCCCCGTGGACCTCGGCGACGGCTCCCCGCTCCCCGCGGACCCCTACCGCTTCGGACTCGGCCTCGGCGACGGCTCCGTCCCGCCCGGCCCGCGGCCCGTTCCCGACGCCTTCCGGAACACCTCGGTCAAGAACCGCCTCGCCCTCCTCCAGGGGCTCATGGACAGCCAGGGCACCGTCGACCGGGACGGGACCGGCGCCTTTCTCGCCACCGACTCCCAGCCGCTGGCCGACGACGTGGCCTGGCTCGTGCGCTCCCTGGGCGGCCGGGCCCGGGTGCTGGCGCGGCAGTCCGCGTTCCACGTCTCGGTGGAACTGCCCGAGGACCACCTCCCGTTCCGGCTCAGCCGCCACGCCGCCCGGCTGCGCCCGCACCCCCGGGGTGACGCCCTGAGCCGCGGCATCCGGGCCGTCGAGCACGTGGGGCGCAAACCGGTCCAGTGCATCAGCGTCCGCCATCCCAGCCACGCCTACGTCACCGACCACTTCACGGTGACCCACAACACGATGGTGGCCCTCCGAGCCATGCTCGCCGTGGTCGACGCCGGCGGCCAGGCGGCCATGCTCGCGCCCACCGAGGTCCTCGCCCAGCAGCACCACCGCTCCATCACCGAGATGATGGGCGACCTTGCCGAAGGGGGGATGCTGGGCGGCGCCGAGCGGGCCACCAAGGTCGTGCTGCTCACCGGATCGATGGGGACCGCCGCACGCCGGCGGGCGATGCTGGACCTGGCCACCGGCGAGGCCGGGATCGTCGTCGGCACCCACGCCCTGATCGAGGACAAGGTCCAGTTCCACGACCTCGGCCTGGTCGTCGTGGACGAACAGCACCGCTTCGGCGTCGAGCAGCGCGACGCCCTGCGCGGCAAGGGCAAACAGCCCCCGCACCTCCTCGTCATGACCGCCACCCCCATCCCGCGCACGGTCGCCATGACCGTCTTCGGCGACCTGGAGACCTCCGTCCTCGACCAGCTCCCGGCCGGCCGCTCCCCGATCGCCACCCATGTCGTACCGGCCGCCGACAAGCCCCACTTCCTCGCCCGCGCCTGGGAGCGCATCCGCGAGGAGGCCGCGGCCGGCCACCAGGCCTACGTGGTCTGCCCGCGCATCGGCGACGAGGAGGAGGACCCGAAGAAGGCCAAGCAGAAGTCCCCCGAGGACGAGGCCGAGAAGCGCCCGCCGCTCGCCGTCCTGGACGTCGCCGACCAGCTGCGCCGCGGTCCCCTCCAGGGCCTGACGGTGGAGGTCCTGCACGGCCGGATGCACCCCGACGACAAGGACGCCGTGATGCGCCGCTTCGCCGCCGGCGAGACGGACGTCCTGGTCGCCACCACCGTCATCGAGGTCGGTGTGAACGTCCCCAACGCCACCGCCATGGTGATCATGGACGCCGACCGCTTCGGCGTCTCCCAGCTCCACCAGCTGCGCGGCCGGGTGGGCCGTGGCTCGGCCCCCGGGCTGTGCCTCCTGGTCACCGAGATGCCCGAGGCCAGCCCCGCCCGCCAGCGCCTGGGCGCGGTCGCCGCCACCCTCGACGGCTTCGAACTCTCCCGGATCGACCTCGAACAGCGCCGCGAGGGCGACGTCCTCGGCCAGGCCCAGTCCGGCGCCCGCTCCAGCCTCCGCGTCCTCGCGGTCATCGAGGACGAGGAGGTCATCGCGGAGGCCAGGGAGGAGGCGACGGCCCTGGTGGCGAGCGACCCGGACCTGGAGCAGCTGCCGGGCCTGCGGACGGCGCTGGACGCCCTGCTGGACGAGGAGCGGGAGCAGTACCTGGAAAAGGGCTGAAGGAGACCTACCCAGGGGCGCGCCGAACCGCGCGACCAGCCACAATGAACGCAAAGCCGCTCACGAAGAAGGACCCCACATGACCCGCGTGATCGCCGGCCGGGCCGGCGGACGGCGCCTCTCGGTACCCCCCGGCACCGGGACCCGCCCCACCTCCGACCGGGCCCGCGAAGGTCTCTTCTCCACCTGGCAGTCCCTGCTGGGCGGCCCCCTGGACGGCGAACGGGTCCTCGACCTCTACGCCGGGTCGGGCGCCGTGGGCCTGGAAGCCCTCTCCCGGGGCGCGAGCCACACCCTCCTCGTCGAAGCCGACGCCCGCGCGGCGCGAGTCGTCCGGGAGAACGTGAAGAACCTGGGCCTTCCCGGCGCCGAGGTCAGAGCGGGCAAAGCGGAACAGGTCATCAGGGCGCCGGCCCCCGAAGACCCGTACGACCTGGTCTTTCTCGACCCGCCGTACGCCGTCACGGACGACGATCTTCGGGAGATTCTGCTCACACTCCACTCGGAGGGCTGGCTCGCTGAGCAAGCGCTCGTCACCGTGGAGCGCAGCACCAGAGGCGGTGAATTCCGGTGGCCGGACGGGTTCGAACCGATCCGGTCCCGCCGCTACGGCGAGGGAACGTTTTGGTACGGTCGCGCCGCCTCTACGTGCGAAGACGCACGATGACCGGACCGGAGAGCGAGGGATCACAAGTGCGCCGCGCCGTATGCCCCGGGTCGTTCGACCCGATCACCAACGGACACCTCGACATCATCGCCCGGGCCTCTCGGCTCTACGACGAGGTCTACGTCGCGGTGATGATCAACCAGTCCAAGAAGGGCCTCTTCGAGATCGAGGAGCGGATCGAGCTGATCCGCGAGGTCGCCGCCGACTACGCCAACGTCCGGGTCGAGTCCTTCCACGGCCTGCTGGTCGACTTCTGCAAGCAGCGCGACATCCCCGCCATCGTCAAGGGCCTGCGCGCCGTCAGCGACTTCGACTACGAACTCCAGATGGCCCAGATGAACAACGGCCTGACCGGCGTCGAAACGCTGTTCGTGCCCACCAACCCCACCTACAGCTTCCTGTCCTCCTCGCTCGTCAAGGAGGTCGCGGCCTGGGGCGGCGACGTCTCCCACCTGGTGCCGGCCCCGGTCCTCGAGGCCCTGAACACGCGCCTGCGCCGGGACTGATGGGGCTACAGTCGTCCCGTCCGTCTCCAACCCGGCTGTAGAGAGTGGCGAGCACAGGTGGACGTGCAGAAGAAGCTCGACGAGATCGTCTCCGCGGTCTCCGGCGCCCGGTCCATGCCCATGTCGGCGTCGTGCGTGATCAACCGCGCCGAGCTGCTCGCGATGCTGGAAGAGCTGCGCCAGGCGCTGCCCGGCTCCCTCGCGCAGGCGCAGGAGCTGATCGGCGACCGTGAACAGATGGTCGAGCAGGCCCGGCTGGAGGCCGAGCGGATCATCGAGAACGCGCACGCCGAGCGCGGCTCGCTGATCTCCGACACCGAGATCGCCCGCCGCTCCCAGGCCGAGGCCGACCGGATCCTCGCCGAGGCCCGCAAGGAGGCAGAGGAGGTCCGCGCGGAGGCCGACGACTATGTCGACTCCAAGCTCGCCAACTTCGAGGTCGTCCTCACCAAGACCCTCGGCTCGGTCGGCCGCGGCCGCGAGAAGCTGCTCGGCACCGGCCCCGGCGTGGACGAGAACGGCTACGAGGACGAGGACGCCCCCGAGCGCAGCCACGACCCGGAGACCCTGCGGCACAACGCCGACCAGTACGTCGACGCCAAGCTCGGCGCCTTCGAGGCGGTCCTCGCCAAGACCCTGGAGGCCGTCGGCCGCGGCCGGCAGAAGCTGCACGGCCGGATCGCCACGGACGACCTCGGCGCGCTCGCCGACGACACCACGACCTTCCAGCACTCCAGCGACGCCGACTACCTCGCCGACCTCGCGGCCCTCGCCGAGCAGGACACCCCGGCCGAGCGCCCCGACCGGCAACAGCAGCCGCCGCAGCCGTCGTACGACCCGCAGCCCGCCTACGCGTCGTACGAGCAGCAGCAGCCGGACCCCTACGGCGGCTTCCCGCAGCAGCCCGCCTACGGCCAGCAGGACCCCTACGGCTACCAGCAGGCCGACCCCTACGCCTACCAGGGCGGCTACGGCCCCCAGCAGGCCGCCTACGCGCCTCAGCAGTCCCATGAGCCCCACCAGGCCCCGCAGCAGCCCCAAGCGGGCTACGCGGCCCTGGACGAGACCAGCCTCTTCGACACGAGCATGATCAGCGCGGAGCAGCTGCGCGCCTACGAGCAGGGCCGGGGTCTCTAGCCGGAGGGCGGCCGGCACCCGATTGGGCCCAGAGCGAAAGGTCCAGTATCCTGGCTGTTCGGTCGCGTGTACGTCCGCGATCAGCGCTGCCCGCAGACACCGGCGGGTGGCGTCCCTTCGAGTTCGAAGATCGAAAGCAGGAATGGCTCCCAACGCCCGCCTTGACCACCGCAACCCCCTCGTGATCGACACGCACGAGCTGGGCCGGCGTCCTGGCGCGCTGCAGCGCCTGACCCGCGAGATCGACGCTCCCCGGGACCTCGGGATCCAGGGAGTCGTCGGAGTGCCGGAAGGTGCCCCGATGGAGCTCGAACTCCGACTCGAGTCGGTCATGGAAGGGGTGCTTGTCACAGGCACCGCCCGTGCAGCGGCCGAGGGGGAGTGCGTAAGGTGTCTGGAGCCGGTCGAGCTGGAGCTCGATGCGGACTTCCAGGAGATGTTCTCGTACCCTGACGCCGACGACCGGGGCCGCGTGATCGCGGAACCGGGCGACGACGCCGAGGACGACGAGGACAGGCTCTTCATCGAGGACGGTCTGATCGACCTCGAACCTGTGCTGCGTGATGCGGTGGTGCTCGCACTGCCGATGCAGCCGGTGTGCCAGGAAGACTGCCCGGGTCTGTGCTCCGAGTGCGGAGCCCGGCTCGCGGACGACCCGGACCACCACCACGATGCCGTCGACATCCGTTGGGCGGCTTTGCAGGGACTCGCCGGTTCGAAGACGGACGGCGAGAAGGACGAGATGAGCGGCGCCGAAGCGGGCGTCGACGAGAAGCAGGAGAAGTAGCCGTGGCTGTTCCGAAGCGGAAGATGTCGCGCAGCAACACGCGCCACCGCCGGTCGCAGTGGAAGGCTGCGGTCCCCACCCTGGTTGCGTGCGAGCGCTGCCACGAGCCGAAGCAGCAGCACATCGCGTGCCCGTCTTGCGGCACCTACAACAAGCGCCAGGTCCTCGAAGTCTGAGCGGGCTGGTGAGAGGCACTGTGTCCACGGCGAAGAAGAACGCTCCCCGCGTCAGCGGGGATGGCCCGGTGGACAACCAGGCCTCGTCCCACACGCTTCTGGAAGGGCGGCTCGGCTACCAGGTCGAGTCCGCCCTTCTGGTGCGTGCGCTGACCCACCGTTCCTACGCGTACGAGAACGGCGGTCTGCCGACGAACGAGCGGCTGGAGTTCCTCGGTGACTCCGTCCTCGGTCTCGTCGTCACGGACACGCTGTACCGCACCCACCCCGACCTGCCCGAGGGCCAGCTGGCCAAGCTGCGGGCCGCGGTGGTCAACTCGCGTGCGCTGGCGGAGGTCGGCCGTGGCCTCGACCTGGGCTCCTTCATCCGGCTCGGCCGGGGCGAAGAGGGCACGGGCGGCCGGGACAAGGCATCCATTCTCGCCGACACCCTGGAAGCGGTGATCGGCGCGGTCTATCTCGACCAGGGCCTCGACGCGGCCTCCGAACTGGTGCACCGCCTGTTCGACCCGCTGATCGAGAAGTCCTCCAACCTCGGCGCAGGCCTGGACTGGAAGACATCCCTTCAGGAGCTGACCGCGACCGAGGGACTCGGCGTGCCCGAGTACCTGGTCACGGAGACCGGCCCCGACCACGAGAAGACCTTCACTGCTGCTGCCCGCGTCGGGGGCGTCTCGTACGGCACCGGCACCGGCCGCAGCAAGAAGGAGGCGGAGCAGCAGGCCGCCGAGTCCGCCTGGCGGTCCATCCGGGCCGCGGCGGACGAGCGAGCCAAGGCAGCGAAGGCGGCCGAGGAGGCCGCCCGGGACGACGCCTCGTCGTCCGCCACCGCCTGACCTGTTCCGAGCAGGTCCTGAGCAGTACCGAGCGCCCGCTCCGAGCCCCTGGCGGCACCGGAGCGGGCGCTCGGCTCATCCACCGGTTCGTCACGGGGGTTCACCGATGCCCGAGTTGCCCGAGGTCGAGGTCGTACGACGCGGACTGGAGCGGTGGGCCGCCCATCGCACGGTCGCCGAGGTCGAGGTGCTGCACCCGCGCGCGGTACGCCGCCACCTGGCCGGCCCGGACGACTTCGCGCACCGGCTCAAGGGACAGCACATCGGCGCTCCGCGCCGGCGCGGCAAGTACCTGTGGCTGCCACTGGAGGAGACGAACCAGTCCGTTCTCGCCCATCTCGGCATGAGCGGCCAGCTGCTGGTGCAGCCGCACGACGCGCCGGACGAGAAGCACCTGCGGATCCGCATCCGGTTCGCCGACTCCCTCGGCACCGAGCTGCGCTTCGTGGACCAGCGCACCTTCGGCGGCCTCTCGCTGCACGACAACACCGAAGAAGGCCTGCCCGACGTCATCGCGCACATCGCCCGCGACCCCCTCGATCCGCTGTTCGACGACGACGCCTTCCATCAGGCGCTGCGCCGCAAGCGGACCACGGTCAAACGGGCCCTGCTGGACCAGTCGCTGATCAGCGGGGTCGGCAACATCTACGCGGACGAGGCGCTGTGGCGCGCCCGCATCCACTACGAGCGGCCCACCGCCCACTTCACCCGGCCGGTCACCGCCGAACTCCTCGGCCACATCAGGGACGTGATGAACGCGGCCCTCGCCGAGGGCGGCACCAGCTTCGACAGCCTGTACGTCAACGTCAACGGCGAGTCGGGCTACTTCGACCGCTCCCTGGACGCCTACGGCCGGGAGGGCCTGCCCTGCCGCCGCTGCGGTACGCCGATGC
Source organism: Streptomyces sp. NPDC127190 (assembly GCF_042672505.1). Classification (NCBI taxonomy): domain Bacteria; kingdom Bacillati; phylum Actinomycetota; class Actinomycetes; order Kitasatosporales; family Streptomycetaceae; genus Streptomyces; species Streptomyces sp. NPDC127190. The sequence goes on along the minus strand of NZ_JBHXVE010000001.1, from coordinate 170,203 downwards.
GCCGCCGCCCCTGGATGAACCGCTCCAGCTACTTCTGCCCGACCTGCCAGCGGCCGCCCCGCCCCCGCCCGGCCGGCCGGGGCTGAGGGGGACACACGGTATGGCACTGCCCGGGCACGAGGAGTTCTCGCTCGTTCTGCGCACGGACTTCCGCGACGACGCGGACTGGGCCGCGGTGTGCGCCGAGATCGAGGCGGCCGAGGAGTTCTCGACCTCCGTCCTGGTCGACGACCCGCGTTTCGCCGGGGTGAGCGTGCAGGCGCTGCTCGCCGAGGAGGCGGCCGCCGACGAGGGCGACAAGGTCTTCGAGGTGTTCCTCGCGGACTCGGTCACCATGGCCGACCCGGAGCACCGCCTGCTGGCCGTCGACCTCGCGGACGAGCCCGGCCGGACCTTCCGGGTCCCGGCGCGCTGGTTCCCCGACATCTCCGCCAACCTGATGATCGCCAACATGGACTTCGCCGAGTTCGCGGACTCGGTCGACGGCTCGGGCACCTACCGCGGTTCCGGCGGCGAGTGATCTCCCCCTGCGGCTGCCGGCCGGCGTGGGACTACGCCTGCCGGCCGTCGTAGGCCTCGCGGGAGGCCAGTACCTCGTCCATGGCGCCCTCCACGCAGTGGATGAGCGCGAGCAGCCGCTCGGCGACCTGGCGGCCGAGGGGGGTGAGTTCGTAGTCCACCCGGGGCGGGTTCGTCGGCTGGGCCTCGCGGTGCACCAGGCCGTCGCGCTCCAGCGCGTGCAGCGTCTGGGACAGCATCTTCTCGCTCACCCCGTCCACGCGGCGGCGCAGCTCGTTGAAGCGCAGCGAACCCTCGTACAGCGCGCCGAGCGTCAGTGCGCCCCAGCGCCCCGTGACGTGCTCCAGCGTGCCGCGCGACGGGCAGGCCTTCGCGAAGACGTTGTAGGCGAGGTCCTCGTGATCCTCGGCGGTGGCCTCGGTGAGGGGTTCTTCGGTGCGGGCGCTCATATCACAAGCCTACGCGAGCGCAGCGCTAACCGCCAGGTTGCACTAACCAGAAGTTAGTGCTTTCCTTTGGTCATTGCTTGGAGCTGTCCACCCGAGGAGTTGGAATTCCCATGACCACCCCTGTCGTTGCCATCGCGTACCACTCCGGCTTCGGCCACACCACCGTCCTCGCCGAGGCCGTCCGGGCCGGCGCCGCCGAGGCGGGCGCCGAGGTGCACCTGGTCAAGGTGGACGAGATCACCGACGAGCAGTGGGCGGTCCTGGACCGCGCCGACGCGATCGTCTTCGGCTCGCCCACCTACATGGGCACCGCGTCCGGCGCCTTCCACGTCTTCGCCGAGACCACCTCCGGCCGCTGGTTCACCCGGGCCTGGCAGGACAAGCTGGCCGCCGGCTTCACCAACTCGGCCTCGAAGAGCGGCGACAAGCTGCACACCCTCCAGTTCTTCCAGACCCTGGCCGCCCAGCACGGCATGCACTGGGTCAACCTCGGCCTGCTCCCCGGCTGGAACAGCAGCGAAGCCTCCGAGAACGACCTCAACCGCCTCGGCTTCTTCAGCGGTGCCGCCGCGCAGAGCAACAACGACCAGGGTCCCGAGGGCGTCCACAAGGCCGACATAGCCACGGCCGAGCACCTGGGCCGCCGGGTCACCGAGACGGCCGCGGTCTTCGCGCGGGGCCGCGCGGCCGCGTAACGGGCGGGGCGGGATCAGTACCCGAAGTCCTGCGTCCACCACGGCCCGCCCGGGCCGAAGTGCACGCCGACACCGAGGGTCTTGAACTCGCAGTTCAGGATGTTGGCGCGGTGGCCGGAGCTGTTCATCCAGGCATCCATCACGGCCGCCGCGTCGGCCTGTCCGCGGGCGATGTTCTCGCCGCCCAGACCCGTGATGCCGGCCGCCGCGGCCCGGTCCCACGGCGTCCTGCCGTCCGGGTCGGTGTGGTCGAAGAAGTTCCGCGCGGCCATGTCGGCGCTGAACGCCTCCGCCAGCTTGGTCAGCGAGGAGTTCACCGCCAGCGCGCTGCACCCGGCCTTGGTCCGCTCCTCGTTGACGAGCTTGAACACCTCCGCCTCGGCGGCGGTCTGCGCCGAGACGGTCACCGGCACGGAGGTCACCGTGGGGGCCGAGGGAGCCGGGGTCGCCGTACGCGAGGGGGTGCTCCGCGGCCGGGTGGGAGCGGCCGTCGGCTTCGCGGAGGCCGTCGGCTTCTTCGAGGACGCCGGCTTCTTCGAGGGCGTCGGCGAGGCCGGCCCGGACGCCGTCTTCGAGGGCGAGGCAGAGGGGGAAGCGGAGGGCGAAGCCGAAGGTGACGCCGAGGGGGAGGACGACGGAGAGGACGACGGAGAGGACGACGGGGAAGCGGACGGGCCGGTGGCCGAGGGGGAGGACGACGGGGACGCCTTGGCGCCGCCGCCCGACGCCGGGGCCGGGCCGGTCCCGCCGGCCGCGCTGCCCGAGGTGCCGCCCTGCTGGGTGGCCGTGTTGCCGGGCGAGGCGGCGGTTGGTATTCGGTCGCCGCCGGTGGCGTGGGTGCCACCGCCGAGCCGGTAGTTCTCCAGGCCGGGCATGAAGCCCGTGGCCGCCGCGGCCGTGCCGATGGCGAGGGCCGCCGTCACGCCGAGCAGACCCGCGCGCACCGGCCGCCCGGGACGCCGCGGGCGCCGGTCGCCGGCCGGGCCGCCGGGCGCTCCGGAGGCCGCCGCGGGCTCGTCGTCCGTCGCGAACAGATAGGCCGTGCTCCTGGCGGTGACCTCCGCGTAGCCCTCCGGGAGCAGGTACGGGGTGCTGTCCGCGGCCGGCTGCTCGGCCCCGGCCGACTGCTCAGCCCCGGCCGTGTGCTGCGGGTCGTCGCCTGCCGTGGTGGAGCGGTCCGGGTGCGTGGCCCCCGTGGCGGCGCGGCCGGCGGCGGAGCGTCGGTGGCGTCCCATGTCCTTGCCCTCTTCCTCGTGCTCGCGGGCGACCCGGTACCTGCGCGGCGAGTGGCTCCCCGGGACCCCCTCCGGACTCCCTCCGGTCCACCCGGCTCACTCGACCGAGTGAGTTTGCGTGTGCGACTCAATGGGTCCGGACGGTACCCCATGGCGCCGGGGGACGACGTGTCCCGGACGACACCGGGCGGTTAGGTTGCACCCATGAGCGAGGATGTACGACTGGTCGCCTGGGTGCGTGGACACGTGCAGGGCGTGGGATTTCGCTGGTTCACCCGGGCCAAGGCGCTGGAGATCGGCGGCCTGAGTGGTTTTGCTCTCAATTTGGCCGACGGCCGGGTCCAGGTGGTCGCCGAGGGCTCCCGGAAGAGCTGTGAGGGGCTGCTCGACTGGCTCCAGAGTGACGACACGCCCGGCCGCGTGGACGGCGTCACCGAGATCTGGGACACACCCCGCGGCGGCTACGACGGCTTCGCCGTGCGCTGATCCGGTACCGCGCGGCGGCGCCGCCCGGCGCGCGGCGGACCACCGGGGGCGCTCGCCGTCCGGGGAAACGACCTGGTGGTTGCCAAGAACGACGTGTCGTGGCAGGCTCCGCTGGTACAGCTGATCGTCACGCCCTCAGGGCCCCGGACGAGTCTCAGCGCCGCCGTTCTGAAGGCCGCGCCCCGGGTTTGCCCGTCAATACAGGGCGTGATCGTGTTGACCGTCAAACTTTTTGGTGAGACGCTGAAAGCCCCGCGCACCTTAGCTGTTTGGCATGGAGCAACAGCAGAGCAACACCCGGATGTGCCAAGCACCGCGGGTGCAAATCCCTCACGACCCACACCGCATCGGTCGGTCACTCAGTGTGGAGGACCATCCATCATGGCAAAGGCGCTTCTCGGTTACGTCGGCGGCTCCGACCCTCGACTCCTCGCCGAGATGCGACGGTTGCAGCAGCGCGTACAGGACCTGGAGTCCGAGCTGGTCCGGATCCAGGCGGAGAACGAAGCGCTGGCGGCTGCCGCCTCTCAGGAGAGGATCATGGAGAGCATCGACGCACACCAGGCGGAGCCTGCGCTCACCTGATCACTGCATCGCTCCACAACAGCAGTCGCTGTGGTCGGGCTGCCCGTATCAACCGCTCAGTTGATCGGACGACCGCAACCCGGTCGTCAGAGTTGACAAGGGACGCTTCGGCGTCCCTTCCTTCTTTCTTTCCCCCGCGCATCCTTTCACCCTCTTTAACGTACGGTGTGCCCTTCCTGTTCACTGGCGAAACCGCGCGGTTGCGAGGGTTCATGGAGTGAGATAGCGGCGGCGGGTAGAGTGCCCCGGCGTGCACCTCAAGGCCCTGACCCTCCGTGGCTTCAAGTCGTTCGCCTCGGCGACCACGCTCCGGTTCGAGCCCGGCATCACCTGCGTGGTCGGCCCGAACGGCTCGGGCAAGTCCAACGTCGTGGACGCGCTCAGCTGGGTCATGGGAGAGCAGGGCGCCAAGTCGCTGCGCGGCGGCAAGATGGAGGACGTCATCTTCGCCGGCACCACCGGCCGCCCCCCGCTGGGCCGGGCCGAGGTGTCGCTGACCATCGACAACTCCGACGGCGCGCTGCCCATCGATTACGCCGAGGTCACCATCACGCGGATCATGTTCCGCAACGGCGGCAGCGAGTACCAGATCAACGGCGACACCTGCCGTCTGCTGGACATCCAGGAACTCCTCTCCGACTCCGGCATCGGCCGCGAGATGCATGTCATCGTCGGCCAGGGCCAGCTCGACTCCGTTCTGCACGCTGACCCGATGGGCCGCCGCGCCTTCATCGAGGAGGCCGCCGGCGTCCTCAAGCACCGCAAGCGCAAGGAGAAGGCGCTGCGCAAGCTGGACGCGATGCAGGCCAACCTCGCGCGCGTGCAGGACCTCACCGAGGAGCTGCGCCGCCAGCTCAAGCCGCTCGGCCGGCAGGCGGCGGTGGCCCGCCGGGCCGCCGTCATCCAGGCGGACCTGCGGGACGCCCGGCTCCGGCTGCTCGCCGACGACCTGGTACGACTGCGCGAGGCCCTGCAAGCCGAGATCGCCGACGAGGCGGCCCTGAAGGAGCGCAAGGAGACGGCCGAGCAGGAGCTGCGGAAGGCCGCGCACCGCGAGGCCCGGCTGGAGGACGAGGTACGGCGGCTCACGCCCCGGCTGCAACGCGCCCAGCAGACCTGGTACGAGTTGTCCCGGCTGGCCGAACGCGTCCGGGGCACCGTCTCGCTGGCCGACGCCCGGGTGAAGAGCGCCACCTCCGCGCCCCTCGAGGAGCGGCGCGGCCGGGACCCCGAGGACCTGGAGCGCGAGGCCGCCCGGATCAGGGAACAGGAGGCGGAGCTGGCGGCGGCCCTGGAAGCGGCCCAGCGCGCGCTCGACGACACCGTCGCCCACCGCGCCGAACTGGAGCGCGAGCTGACCGTGGAGGAACGCCGCCTGAAGGACGTCGCCCGCGCCATCGCCGACCGCCGCGAGGGCCTGGCCCGGCTGTCCGGGCAGGTGAACGCGGCCCGCTCGCGTGCCACCTCCGCCCAGGCCGAGATCGACCGGCTGGCCACCGCCCGCGACGAGGCACGGGAACGCGCGGTGCGCGCCCAGGAGGAGTACGAGGCCTTGCAGGCCGAGGTCGACGGCCTGGACGCCGACGACGCGGACCTGGCCGAGCGGCACGAGACGGCCAAGCGGCAGCTGACGGAGGCGGAAGCGGCGCTGAGCGCGGCCCGGGAGGCGGCCACCGCGGCCGAGCGCACCCGCGCCGCCACCCAGGCCCGCCACGAGGCCCTGGCGCTCGGCCTGCGCCGCAAGGACGGCACCGGCATACTGCTCGGCGCCCGCGACCGCCTCACCGGGATCCTCGGCCCGGCGGCGGAACTGCTGTCGGTCACCCCGGGCTACGAGGTCCCGCTGGCGGCGGCCTTCGGCGCGGCGGCGGACGCGATCGCGGTGGCGAACCCCGCAGCGGCGGCCGAGGCGATCCGTCTGCTGCGCAAGCAGGACGGGGGACGAGCGGCACTGCTGCTGGCGAACGCGGCTCCGCCGCGGGGCGCGACCGGCGACGACGAACCCGCGGCCGACCGACGGCCCGGCACCCCCCTCCTCGCGGCAGACCTGGTCCGCGGCCCCGCCGAACTGATGCCCGCCGTCCGCCGCCTCCTGCACGGCATCGTGGTCGTCGGCACCCTGGAAGACGCCGAGGACCTCGTCTACGCGCACCCCGAACTCACCGCTGTCACCGCCGAGGGCGACCTCCTCGGCGCCCACTTCGCACACGGCGGTTCCGCCGGGGCACCGAGCCTGCTGGAGGTGCAGGCCTCCGTGGACCAGGCCGCGGCCGAGCTGGCCGAGCTGGCGGTGCGGTGCGAGGAGCTGGCCCAGGAGCAGCGCACGGCGGCCGAACGGCGCGCCGAGGCCGCGGCCCTGGTGGAGGAGCTCGGCGAGCGGCGCCGCACCGCCGACCGGGAGAAGTCGGCCGTCGCCCAGCAGCTCGGCCGGCTCGCCGGACAGGCGCGCGCGGCCGCCGGGGAGGCCGAGCGGTCCACGGCCGCCGCTGCACGCGCGCAGGAGGCGCTGGAGGCGGCCGTCATGGAGGCCGAGGAGCTGGCCGAACGGCTGGCCGTGGCCGAGGAGATGCCCGTCGAGGAGGAGCCGGACACCTCGGTGCGGGACCGGCTGGCCGCCGACGGGGCGAACGCGCGGCAGACCGAGATGGAGGCGCGGCTCCAGGTCCGTACCCACGAGGAGCGGGTCAAGGGGCTGGCCGGGCGGGCCGACTCGCTGGACCGGGCCGCCCGTGCGGAACGCGAGGCACGCGCGCGTGCGGAGCAGCGCCGGGCCCGGCTGCGGCACGAGGCAGCCGTCGGGGAGGCCGTCGCCTCCGGCGCCCGGCAGCTGCTCGCCCATGTCGAGGTGTCCCTCACCCGCGCCGAGCAGGAGCGCGCCGTCGCCGAGGCCGCCAAGGCCCGGCGCGAGCAGGAGCTGGCCGCCGCACGCACCGCCGGGCGCGAACTCAAGGCGGAACTCGACAAGTTGACGGATTCGGTCCACCGAGGTGAGGTACTCGGCGCCGAGAAGCGGCTGCGGATCGAGCAGCTGGAGACCAAGGCGCTGGAGGAGCTGGGTGTCGAGCCGGCGGGACTGGTGGCCGAGTACGGCCCGCACCAGCCTGTGCCGCCCTCGCCCCCCGCCGACGGCGAGCAGTTGCCCGACGACCCCGAGGACCCTCGCAACCAGCCGCGCCCCTTCGTCCGCGCCGAGCAGGAGAAGCGGCTGCGGGCGGCCGAGCGGGCGTACCAGCAGCTGGGAAAGGTCAACCCGCTGGCGCTGGAGGAGTTCGCGGCGCTGGAGGAGCGGCACAAGTTCCTCAGCGAGCAGCTGGCCGACCTGAAGAAGACCCGCGCGGACCTGCTCCAGGTGGTGAAGGAGGTCGACGAGCGGGTCGAGCAGGTCTTCACGGAGGCCTACCGGGACACGGCCCGCGAGTTCGAGGGTGTCTTCAGCCGGCTCTTCCCGGGCGGCGAGGGCCGGCTCGTGCTCACCGACCCGGACAACATGCTCACCACGGGCGTGGATGTCGAGGCCCGGCCGCCGGGCAAGAAGGTCAAGCGGCTGTCACTGCTGTCCGGTGGGGAGCGCTCGCTGACGGCCGTCGCGCTGCTGGTGTCGATCTTCAAGGCCCGGCCGAGCCCGTTCTATGTGATGGACGAGGTCGAGGCGGCGCTGGACGACACCAATCTCCAGCGGCTGATCCGGATCATGCAGGAGCTCCAGGAGGCCTCGCAGCTGATCGTGATCACCCACCAGAAGCGCACGATGGAGGTCGCCGACGCGCTCTACGGCGTGTCGATGCAGGGTGACGGTGTGTCAAAGGTCATCTCCCAGCGGCTCCGCTAGCCGCTTTTCAAGATCAATCCAAAGATCAGCTCACTCTGTGTTCACTTCTTGAACACAGAGCTACCGGGCATATCTGAAAACTCACAGCCGTTGAACTATTGACTTCGAAACTTGAAGGCATAGTCTCTGCAACGTTGCTTTTACCTTCAGGTGTGAGCGGCGTGAACATATGCGCCACTGGAACCCAGAGATCCACACACCTGGAAGGGCTCGCCCCCACCCGCGGCAGCGTTGCCGTGGCCCGAGGAGATACACGTGACCAGCACAGCGCAGGCACCTCAGTCAGGAGCCAGGACGGCCCATCCCGAGCATCTCGGGCACGTCATCTTCATCGCGGCGGCGGCCGCCATGGGCGGTTTCCTCTTCGGCTACGACAGCTCCGTGATCAACGGCGCCGTCGAGGCCATCCGCGGGAAGTACGACATCGGCTCCGCGGCCCTCGCCCAGGTCATCGCCGTCGCCCTGATCGGCTGCGCCATCGGCGCCGCGACCGCCGGCCGCATCGCCGACCGCATCGGCCGCATCCGCTGTATGCAGATCGCCGCCGTCCTGTTCACGATCAGCGCCGTCGGCTCCGCACTGCCGTTCGCGCTGTGGGACCTCGCCCTCTGGCGGATCGTCGGCGGCTTCGCCATCGGCATGGCCTCCGTCATCGGCCCCGCCTACATCGCCGAGGTCGCCCCGCCCGCCTACCGCGGCCGTCTCGGCTCCTTCCAGCAGGCCGCGATCGTCGTCGGCATCGCCATCTCGCAGCTGGTCAACTGGGGCCTGCTCAACGCCGCCGGCGGTGACCAGCGCGGCCACCTGATGGGCCTGGAGGCCTGGCAGGTCATGCTCGGCGTGATGGTCGTCCCCGCCGTCCTCTACGGCATGCTGTCCTTCGCGATCCCCGAGTCCCCGCGCTTCCTGCTCTCCGTCGGCAAGCGCGAGCGCGCCAAGGAGATCCTCGCCGAGGTCGAGGGCAACGGCATCGACCTCGACGCCCGCGTCGCCGAGATCGAGCACGCGATGAAGAGCGAGCACAAGTCGACCTTCAAGGACCTGCTCGGCGGCGGCTTCTTCTTCAAGCCGATCGTCTGGATCGGTATCGGCCTGTCGGTCTTCCAGCAGTTCGTCGGCATCAACGTCGCGTTCTACTACTCCTCGACGCTGTGGCAGTCGGTCGGTGTCGACCCGACGGACTCGTTCTTCTACTCCTTCACGACGTCGATCATCAACATCGTCGGCACCGTGATCGCGATGATCTTCGTGGACCGCGTCGGCCGCAAGCCGCTCGCGCTCATCGGCTCGATCGGCATGGCCGTCGGCCTCGCGCTGGAGGCCTGGGCCTTCAGCTACGACCTGGTCGACGGCAAGCTGCCGAGCACCCAGGGCTGGACCGCGCTGATCGCCGCCCACGTGTTCGTCCTCTTCTTCGCCCTGTCCTGGGGTGTGGTCGTCTGGGTCATGCTCGGCGAGATGTTCCCCAACAGGATCCGCGCCGCCGCCCTGGGCGTGGCCGCCGCCGCGCAGTGGATCGCCAACTGGGCCATCACCGCGAGCTTCCCGTCGCTGGCCGACTGGAACCTCTCCGCGACCTACGTGATCTACACGGTCTTCGCCGCCCTCTCCATCCCGTTCGTCCTGAAGTTCGTCAAGGAGACGAAGGGCAAGTCGCTGGAGGAGATGGGCTGATCCGGCCCCCTCGAACTCGGGGAGAAGGGCCAAGTCCCCGCTGCCCCTCTCCTCGTACCCTCCGCCGCCCCCGCTCCGGCCACTGCCCGGACCGGGGGCGGCGGCATCGTACGGCAGCCTCCCGGCCTCGGCCACGCGGGCCTCCGGCGGTCCTGACCTCGCTTCGGGCCCGGCCCCCAGCCGCCCCGGCCCCCTGCCCCCGGGCCCGCCCGCTTGGCGCCAGGGGCCCTGCTCCCGCCCCGGCCCCCGCTTGGGCCCGACCCGAACCCGCCGCCATCTGGACCGCGACGTGGGCTCCCGCCCCTGCGATGGGAACAGCCCGAACCCTGCACCAGCACGCCTGCCGGCGCTGGGCACCACGGGGAGCGCCCGCCGCTAGGCCGCGCCCTCACCGAGCCGTCGGCTACGCATCCCGCCCGCCAGCCGGAGGGTGTCCAGCACTGCCATCCTCCCGGCGGCAGAGCCAAGGCGCCGGTGGTTGTGGACACCTCGGTCCCGGACCGGGCACCGAACCCGATCGCAGCCGGGCGGGCACGCCGCCAGGACCACGGCCACCCGGCCGCACCGCCCGGGCCCCCGCCACCCGGCCGCGCCGCCAAGACCACCCCCACCCGGCCGCGCCGTCAGGGCCCCCGCCATCCGGCCGCGTCGCCAGGACCACGGCCACCCGGCCGCACCGCCCGGCCCCCCGCCATCCGGCCGCGCCGCCTGGACCCCCGCCATCCGGCCGCGTCGCCAGGACCACGGCCATCCGGCCGCACCGTCAGGGCCCCCGCCATCCGGCCGCGTCGCCAGGACCACGGCCACCCAGCCGCGCCGCCAGGACCACGGCCACCCAGCCGCGCCGCCCGGGCCCCCGCCATCCGGCCGCGCCCCCGGGGCCCCGCCAAGCGGCCGCCTCCTCACCGACCTCCCTGCCGTTCCAGCTCCGGCAGTACCCGTTCCGTGAACAGCGTGAGGCTGCGCCAGCCCTCGGCCAGGGGGATGCCGCCCGCCAGGGGGTGCAGGACCAGGGTGTCCAGGCCCGCTGCCAGGCACTGTTGTGGGGTGAGGATGCGGTACACGCCCTCCGCGCGCAGCTCCGGCACCGTCGTGGCGGTCGACCGGACCGCCGAGCGGATCCCGTCCGACTGCCAGGAGGCGTACGTCAGCGCCTCGTGCAGGAAGTGTTCGCCGTACTCGGCCCAGGCCCGGTCGGGATCCTCGGCGAGGTGCAGCAGCGGGGTCGCGGCGGCCGGCATCATCACCCAGCCCTCGGTGCCGTACTCGGCGAGCCGCTCCTTGTAGTACGCCTCCAGCTCCGGCAGATGCGCGCTGGGGAAGAACGGCAGCCCCAGCCGGGCCGCCCGCCGGGCCGCCGCCCGGGAGGACCCGCCGACCAGCAGCAGGGGATGCGGATCGGTGCACGGGCGCGGGGTGAGCCGTACCGTACGGCCCCGATAGCCGAACTCCTCGCCGGACCACGCCTTCAGCAGCGTCTCCAGCAGCTCGTCCTGGAGCCGGCCGCGGCGCCGCCAGTCGACGCCGAACAAGGCGTACTCCTCGGGCCGGTAGCCGATCCCGGCCACCGTCACCAGCCGCCCGCCGCTCAGCAGGTCCAGTACGGCGATCTCCTCGGCCAGCCGCAGCGGATCGTGCAGCGGGCCGATCACCGCCGACACCGTCACCGCGATCCGGCGCGTCGCCCCGAACACCGCGCCCGCGAAGGCGAACGGCGACGGCAGCCAGTTGTCCTCCGCGCCATGGTGCTCCTCGGTCTGCACCATGCCGATCCCGTGCGCGTCGGCGTACGCGGCCATCTCCACGGCGGCCCGGTAGCGGGCGGAGAGAGCGGCAGGGGCGGCGCCGGGTGCGACGAGGTTGAAACGGACGACCGTGACGGGCATGGCAAATCCCCCTCCGGTGCGCTGCGGCAGGAGGGGGACGTTAGCTGACGAGGTGTCAGATGGCCAGGGGTGCGGAAGGTTCCGTCACGCGTCGGCGGTCACGGGCTCCGCGGCCGGCTCGGCGGCCTGCTCCGCGGCACCGTCCTCGACCGGGCGGACCGCCGGCTTCGGCAGGGCCAGGTACAGCAGGCCGGAGACGACGATCGTGGCGACCCAGCCCAGGCCGTACTCGCCGATCACGTTGTTGCCCGCGAGCGGGCCGGTGAACCAGTCCGAGGTGGTGAACATCAGACCGGCCAGCAGACCGATCGCCCAGGCGGCCACGGCCGCGGGGGAGAAGCCGCCCTTGTACCAGTAGGCGCTGGCACGCGTGGTGTCGGCCATGGCCCGGCCGTCGTACTCGGTGCGGCGCAGCATGTCCGCGCCGAACACGCCGACCCACGCGGAGAACGCGACCGCCAGCAGCGACAGGAAGGCGATGAACGACCCCATGAAGCTCGTCGCCACCAGCATCAGCACCCCGCCGAACAGCAGCGAGATCACGGCGTTCACCGAGACCGCCCAGTGCCGCGGCACCCTGAAGCCGAGGGTCTGCGCGGTGAAGCCCGCCGAGTACATGGACATCGAGTTGATCAGCAGCATGCCGATCAGCGCGATGAAGAGGTACGGCACCGCGATCCACGTCGGCAGGATCTCGCCGAGGAAGGAGACCGGGTCGGTCGCCGAGGCCAGGTCCGGCGTGGACACCGCCATCACCGCACCCATCAGCACCATGGGCAGGACGACGATGCCGGCGCCGCCCACCGCCGTACCGACGATCGCCTTCGAGGAGGCCGTACGCGGCAGGTAGCGGGTGAAGTCGGGGGCCGTCGGGATCCAGCTGACACCGCCCGCCGCGATCATGCCGATGCCCGTGATCACCGCCGCGGTGGAGCCCCCGCCCTGGTGCGTCACCTTCGACCAGTCCGTGTTCGCCGCCAGGTAGACCAGCACGAGCACCGAGAAGATGCCGAAGAGGTAGGTGGCGTACTTGTTGCACTTCTGCACGGCGTTGATGCCGAGACCCGAGATCGCGAAGGTCGCCACGACGAACGCCAGCAGCATCACCATGTCCAGCACGCTGTTCGCCTTGAGACCGAACAGGATGTCCAGGATGGTGAGCATCGCGTAGGCGCCGGTGACCGCGTTGATCGTCTCCCAGCCCCAGCGCGCGACCCAGATCAGCGAACCGGGCAGCAGATTGCCGCGCTGGCCGAACACCGCGCGCGACAGCGCCATACCGGGCGCGCCGCCCCGCTTGCCCGCGATGCCGATCAGCCCGACCAGGCCGTACGACACCACCGGCGCGGCCACGGCCACCACGAGCGCCTGCCAGATGTCCAGGTGGTACGCGACGACCAGGCTCGCGCCCATGGTCAGCAGCAGCACGCTGATGTTGGCGCCGACCCAGGTGGGGAACAGCTCACGGGTCCTGCCGGTGCGCTCGTGATCCGGGACCTGCTCGATGCCTCGGGTCTCGAGAGCGCCTTCGGTCTCGACGGTTTTGCTCATGAAAAAGGGGCCAGACGTGGGGGAATAGGGGACGACCCGGACTCTACGCGCGTCAACCGAGTCGCCACCATCGTACTTTGCTCCCACTCCTCGCCATACGTGGCCTTTGTCTCTCGGAGGAAGCCACAAACCCGGTCCCTCGGCACCCCATAGCCGATACTGGTCGGGTTATGGAAACCGTCATCCTTGCTGTAGTCATCGCCGTGGTCGTGCTCGGCGCGCTCGGCGGGCTGATCGTGGGCAGCCGGCGCCGGAAGCCGCTGCCCCCGCCGCCCCCGAAGACGCCCGACATCACCGCGCCCCCGGCCGAGCCGCACGTCGGCGACGAGGCCGAGACGCCGCGCGACGAACCGCGCCGGACGATCGAGGAGGTTGATCTCCCGGGCGGCCCCGCGCCGGTCGCCGTCGAGGAGCCGCCCGCCGGCCCCGCCGCCGTCGAGGTTCCCGAACTCGAGATCCCGGAGCCCACCGCGGGCCGGCTGGTCCGGCTCCGCGCCCGCCTGTCCCGCTCCCAGAACGCCCTCGGCAAGGGCCTGCTCACGCTGCTGTCGCGCGAGCACCTGGACGAGGACACCTGGGAGGAGATCGAGGACACGCTGCTCACCGCCGACGTCGGTGTGCAGCCCACCCAGGAGCTGGTCGAGCGGCTGCGTGAGCGCGTCAAGGTGCTCGGCACCCGCACCCCGCAGGAACTGCGCGGCCTGCTGCGCGAGGAACTGCTCAAGCTGGTCGGCACCGATGTCGACCGCACGGTGAAGACCGAGCCCGAGGACCGCAAGCCCGGCATCGTGATGGTCGTCGGCGTCAACGGCACCGGCAAGACCACCACCACCGGCAAGCTCGCCAGGGTGCTCGTCGCCGACGGCCGCACGGTCGTCCTCGGCGCCGCCGACACCTTCCGGGCCGCCGCCGCCGACCAGCTCCAGACCTGGGGCGAGCGCGTCGGCGCCCACACCGTGCGCGGCCCGGAGGCGGGCGACCCCGCCTCCGTCGCCTTCGACGCGGTCAAGGAAGGCAAGGAGATGGGGGTCGACGTCGTCCTCATCGACACCGCCGGCCGGCTGCACACCAAGACCGGCCTCATGGACGAGCTGGGCAAGGTCAAGCGGGTCGTGGAGAAGCACGCGCCGCTGGACGAGGTGCTGCTCGTCCTCGACGCCACCACCGGCCAGAACGGCCTGGTGCAGGCCCGGGTCTTCGCCGAGGTCGTGGACATCACCGGCATCGTGCTGACCAAGCTCGACGGCACCGCCAAGGGCGGCATCGTCGTCGCGGTCCAGCGTGAGCTGGGCGTGCCGGTCAAGCTGATCGGTCTCGGCGAGGGCGCGGACGACCTGGCGCCCTTCGAGCCGGAGGCGTTCGTGGACGCGCTGATCGGCGACTAGGGCTGCCGCAGGCGCACAGCGAGAAGCTCCCGCCCCCCAGGTGCAGTGGGGGACGGGAGCTTCGGCTTTCTCCGGCGGCGGTCAGGCCCTCTCCGGCGGCGGTCAGGCCCGCGCCCGCGAGCGGTGTGCCACATACGCCAGCGTGCCGAGCAGCAGCCGGGCCGCCGGGGGCCTGGTCGCCGAGTCCAGCGCGGGCGGGCGCAGCCAGCGCACCGGGCCGAGACCGCCCCGGTCGGACGGCGGCGCGGTGACGAACGCACCGGGGCCGAGGCCGCGCAGATCCAGGGCGCCGGGGTCGTCCCAGCCCATGCGGTAGAGCAGCCGGGGGAGGTCCGCGGCGGCGCCGGGGGCGACGAAGAAGTGGGCGCGGCCCTCCGGAGTAGCGGTCACCGGACCGAGCGGCAGACCCATCCGCTCCAGCCGGGCCAGGGCGCGGCGGCCGGCGGCCTCGGAGACCTCCAGGACGTCGAAGGCCTGGCCGACCGGCAGCATCACCGAGGCGCCCGGGAAGTCCGACCAGGCCTTGGTCACCTCGTCCAGCGTGGCCCCGGCCGGCACCTGGGGCGCGAAGTCCAGCGGATGCGCGCCCGGCGCCGGGCAGTCGGCCCGGCCGCACGAGCAGGCGCCCGCCGCGGCCCGCGCGCCCGGCACCACGTCCCAGCCCCACAGCCCGGTGAACTCGGCGACGGTGGTGCACTCCGACGAGCGGCCGCGCCGTCGCGTGCCGGAGCGGATCTCGCGGATGCCGCCGATCGTGAAGCCCATGCCCCCTCCAACGGGTCCAGCGCGCCGGTGGTTACGACACGGAACGAGACGAAAGCGGAACGTAACGCTACGGCTGCGCCTTCCCGTGTGGCCCGAAGGCCAAGCCCGCGTGACCGCGCAGTTGGGGCGGCGCCTGGAAGCGTGGAAAGTGGTGCACCGGGCGTTGCGCGCCCCTGCGTGCTTCACTCCGCCCACTTCCGTTCGTCCTATGTCAAGTGAATCGCGAGCGGCCGATCGTGAGTTCATTCGAAGGGGTGGCGAATGGTGGCGTTTCCCGGATCCCCGTGGTTGCACCGGTGATCGTAGGATTACTGTGAGTGTGCGAGCCCTGGGGCACATGCCCGCGCGGGTATGCCGGAGGCAACTCGTCAACCCGTTCGAAGGGTGAGAACCGGCAGACGGGAAGCCGTATCAACGGGCATTCTGATAGGGCTTGGCGCGAGGCGGTCTCCCTCCAGGGCGACCGAGGATCGCAATCAGGGATGGGGGCCTTCCGGTGGGCGGCAACGGCGGTAGCGGGACGAACGCTGACAAGCGCCCCAACGAGCTGCTCGGCTCGTGGTTCGTGCGCAGCGGCTGGTCCAAGGGCGAGCTGGCACGGCAGGTGAACCGCCGGGCGCGCCAGTTGGGCGCCAACCACATCTCCACCGACACCTCGCGCGTGCGCCGCTGGCTGGACGGGGAGAACCCGCGCGAGCCGATCCCGCGCATCCTCTCGGAGCTGTTCTCCGAGCGCTTCGGCTGCGTGGTCTCCATCGAGGACCTCGGCCTGCGCGCCGCCCGGCCGTCACCCTCCGCGTCCGGCGTCGACCTGCCCTGGACCGCCCCGCAGACGGTCGCGCTGCTCAGCGAGTTCTCGCGCAGCGACCTGATGCTCGCCCGCCGCGGCTTCCTCGGCACCTCGCTCGCGCTGTCCGCCGGCCCCACCCTGATCGAGCCCATGCAGCGCTGGCTCGTCCCCGCGCCCGCCGTGCCGATCACCACCGAACCCGAGGCCGCGTTCGACGCGCGCAGGCCCGGCCGGCTGTCGAGGCCCGAGCTGGACCTGCTGGAGTCCACCACCCGGATGTTCCGCCAGTGGGACGCCCAGTGCGGCGGCGGACTGCGCCGCAAGGCGGTCGTCGGCCAGCTGCACGAGGTCACCGACCTGCTCCAGGAACCCCAGCCCGAGGCCACCACCCGCAAGCTCTTCAAGATCGCCGCCGAGCTGGCCGAACTGGCCGGCTGGATGTCGTACGACGTCGGACTCCAGCCCACCGCCCAGAAGTACTTCGTCCTCGCCCTGCACGCGGCCAAGGAGGCCGGCGACAAGCCGCTCGGCTCCTACATCCTCTCCAGCATGAGCCGCCAGATGATCCACCTCGGCCGGCCCGACGACGCCCTGGAACTGATCCACCTCGCCCAGTACGGCAGCCGCGACTGCGCGAGCCCGCGCACCCAGTCCATGCTGTATGCGATGGAGGCCCGCGCCTACGCCAACATGGGCCAGCCCGGGAAGACCAAGCGCGCGGTCCGCATGGCCGAGGACACCTTCGCCGAGGCCGACGAGTGGGACGAGCCGGACCCCGACTGGATCCGCTTCTTCTCCGAGGCCGAGCTGTACGGCGAGAACTCCCACTCCTTCCGCGACCTCGCCTATGTCGCCGGCCGCAGCCCCGCCTACGCCTCCCTCGCCGAGCCGCTCATGAAGCGGGCCGTGGAGCTGTTCGCCAAGGACACGGAGCACCAGCGGTCGTACGCCCTCAACCTGATCGGCATGGCCACCGTGCACCTGCTCCAGCGCGAGCCCGAGCAGAGCACCGCCTACGCCTCCCAGGCCATGGACATCGCCAAGAAGGTCCGCTCCGAGCGTGTGAACACTCGTATCCGAAAGACGGTCGACACGGCCGTACGCGACCACGGCGATCTCGCCGCCGTCATCGACCTCACCGAACAGCTCGCCGTCGATCTCCCCGAGAACGCAGAGGCCGTCTGACCGGCCCGAGCACCCATGCCCCGGCCGCGGCCGGTCCTCCCGAACTGCCCGACTCGGCTCCCCCATGCCAGGTCATCGAGAGGCCGCCCGCGGCCGGCCTGTCTTCCCCGAGCGCACTCGGGGGAAGGTTGCGCCACGATAACGATCGGCGCCGCACAGATCAGGCAGTTCATGGATGCGTAACACGCACGCAGCCTTCGTCACCCCGGCGAAACAGCGAGGGGCGCCCACCGAAACCGCGCTGCGCCAATCTCATGGCGCATAACCGGCCCACCCCTCACTGACCGGACCGCACAGGCACCGCCCGCACGGGGCCGTACACACCGACGAGGAGACGCCGATGGCACCAGCCATCATGCTTGCGGCGGACGCACCCAAGCTGTCGTCCGCGAACACAGGCTTCATGCTCATCTGTTCCGCCCTTGTACTGCTCATGACGCCGGGCCTGGCCTTCTTCTACGGAGGCATGGTCCGGGTCAAGAGCACCCTGAACATGCTGATGATGAGCTTCATCAGCCTGGGGATCGTCACCATCCTCTGGGTGCTCTACGGCTTCTCCCTCGCCTTCGGCACGCACAACGGGTTCATCGGCTGGAACACCGACTGGTTCGGCCTCAGCAACATCGGCCTGACGCAGCTCTGGGACGGATACACCATCCCGATCTTCGTCTTCATGGTCTTCCAGCTGATGTTCGCGATCATCACCCCGGCCCTGATAAGCGGCGCCCTCGCGGACCGCGTCAAGTTCTCCGCCTGGTCGCTCTTCATCGCCCTGTGGCTCACGATCGTCTACGTCCCGGTCGCCCACTGGGTCTGGGGCGCCGACGGCTGGGCCTACAAGCTCGGCGTGATCGACTTCGCCGGTGGTACGGCGGTCCACATCAACGCGGGCGCGGCGGGCCTCGGTGTCATCCTCGTCATCGGCAAGCGCGTCGGCTTCAAGAAGGACCCGATGCGTCCGCACAGCCTCCCGCTGGTCATGCTCGGCGCCGGTCTGCTCTGGTTCGGCTGGTTCGGCTTCAACGCCGGCTCCTGGCTCGGCAACGACGACGGCGTGGGCGCCCTGATGTTCGTCAACACGCAGGTCGCCACCGCCGCCGCCATGCTCGCCTGGCTCGCCTACGAGAAGATCCGCCACGGCGCGTTCACCACCCTCGGTGCCGCCTCCGGCGCGGTCGCCGGCCTGGTCGCCATCACCCCCTCGGGCGGCGCCGTCTCCCCGCTCGGCGCGATCGCCGTCGGCGCCATCGCCGGTGTCGCCTGCGCCGCGGCCGTGGGCCTGAAGTTCAAGTTCGGCTACGACGACTCCCTCGACGTCGTCGGCGTCCACATGGTCGGCGGCATCCTGGGCTCCCTGCTGATCGGCCTCTTCGCCACCGGCAAGGGCCAGTCGCAGGTCAAGGGCCTCTTCTACGGCGGCGGCATGCACCAGTTCTGGATCCAGTGCGCCGGTGTCGGTGCGGTCCTCGGCTACTCGCTGGTCGTCTCCGCGGTCCTCGCCTTCCTCCTCGACAAGACCATCGGCATGCGGGTCACCGAGGACGAGGAGATCTCCGGCATCGACCAGGCCGAGCACGCCGAGACCGCATACGACTTCAGCGGCGCCGGCGGCGGTGTCATCGGCTCCTCCGTCTCCTCCCCGGCCCTGGCCGCCGCCGCGCAGAGCAAGAAGGTGGACGCATGAAGCTCATCACCGCCGTCGTGAAGCCGCACCGGCTGGACGAGATCAAGGAGGCCCTTCAGGCCTTCGGCGTCCACGGGCTGACGGTCACCGAGGCCAGCGGTTACGGTCGACAGCGGGGACACACCGAGGTCTACCGCGGTGCCGAGTACACCGTCGACCTGGTGCCCAAGATCCGCATAGAGGTACTGGCCGAGGACGACGACGCCGAACAGCTCGTCGAGGTCATCGTCAAGGCCGCCCGCACCGGCAAGATCGGTGACGGCAAGGTGTGGTCCCTGCCGGTCGAGACGGCCGTACGGGTCCGCACCGGCGAGCGCGGCCCGGACGCGCTCTGACACGACGGTCGCTCCGCCAGGACGGTCGCTCCGCCAGGACGGTCGATCCGACGGACGGTCGCTCCGACAGAACAGTGAAGACGGGAGTCGCTGGGTGACGGGTACGGAAGTGCGCACGGAAGCGGAAGACCCGGGGCCCAGCGGCTACGCGGCGGCCCGGCTGCGTCTCCTCACCGAGGAGGCGCGGTCCGGGCCGCCGCGCCGTGCCGCCCTCGCCGAGCTGACCGACGAGTGGCTCGCCGGGCTGTTCACCGCGGCCGCCCGGGACGTCCAGGGCGCCTCCCTGGTCGCCGTCGGCGGATACGGCCGCGGCGAGCTGTCCCCGCGCAGCGACCTCGACCTCCTGCTGCTGCACGACGGCTCCGACCCGGGCGCGGTCGCCGCCCTCGCCGACCGGCTCTGGTACCCCGTCTGGGACCTCGGCCTCGCCCTCGACCACTCCGTGCGCACCCCCGCCGAGGCCCGCAGGACCGCCGGGGAGGACCTCAAGGTCCAGCTCGGCCTCCTGGACGCCCGCCACCTCACCGGAGACGCCGGCCTGACCTCCCAGCTGCGCACCGCCGTCCTCGCCGACTGGCGCAACCAGGCCCCCAGGCGCCTCCCCGAACTCCAGCAGCTGTGCGCCGAACGCGCCGAGCGCCAGGGCGAACTCCAGTACCTGCTGGAACCCGACCTCAAGGAGGCCCGCGGCGGACTGCGCGACGCCACGGCGCTGCGTGCCGTCGCCGCCTCCTGGCTCGCCGACGCCCCCCGCGAGGGCCTCGCCGACGCCCGCCGCCGGCTGCTCGACGTCCGGGACGCGCTGCACCTGACGACGGGTCGCGCCACCGACCGGCTGTCCCTCCAGGAACAGGATCAGGTGGCGGCCGAGCTGGGCCTGCTCGACGCCGACACGCTGCTGCGGCAGGTGTACGAGGCGGCGCGGGTCATCTCGTACGCCAGCGACGTCACCTGGCGCGAGGTGGGGCGCGTCCTGCGTTCACGCGCCGTGCGCCCGCGGCTGCGCGCCATGCTCGGCGGCGGCAAACCGGTCGCGGAACGCTCGCCCCTGGCCGAGGGCGTGGTGGAACAGGACGGCGAGGTGGTGCTCGCCCGCGCCGCGCGCCCCGAACGCGACCCCGTACTCCCGTTGCGCGCCGCGGCCGCCGCCGCGCAGGCCGGACTCCCGCTCTCCCTGCACGCCGTACGGCGCATGGCCGCCACCGTCCGCCCCCTGCCCACGCCCTGGCCCGCCGAGGCCCGGGAACAACTCGTCACCCTGCTCGGCTCCGGCCGCCCCACCGTCCCGGTCTGGGAGGCGCTGGAGGCCGAGGGACTGATCACCGGGCTGCTCCCCGACTGGGAGCGGGTCCGCTGCCGCCCGCAGCGCAACGCGGTGCACATCTGGACCGTCGACCGGCACCTGATCGAGACCGCCGTCCGCGCCTCCGCGTTCACCCGCCGCGTCAGCCGCCCCGACCTGCTGCTCGTCGCCGCCCTGCTGCACGACATCGGCAAGGGCTGGCCCGGCGACCACTCGGTGGCCGGCGAGATCATCGCCAAGGACGTCGCCACGCGGATCGGCTTCGACCGCGCAGACGTCTCCGTTCTCGCCACCCTCGTCCGCCACCACCTCCTGCTGGTCGAGACGGCCACCCGCCGCGACCTGGACGACCCCGCCACCGTCCGCTCCGTCGCCGAGGCGGTCGGCACCCAGAGCACCCTGGAGCTGCTGCACGCCCTCACCGAGTCGGACGCCCTCGCCACCGGCCCCGCCGCCTGGTCCGCCTGGCGCGGCTCCCTCGTCGCCGACCTCGTACGACGGGTCTCCGCGGTGCTCTCCGGCGACGCCCCGGCCGAACCCGAGCCCGCCGCGCCCACCGCCGAACAGGAGCGCCTCGCCATCGAGGCGCACCGCACCGGCGGCCCGGTCCTCGCCCTGCGCGCGCAGCCCGAGCCGGTCACCGCCGAGGACGGCTCCGGCGAACCCCTCGGCGTCGAGCTGCTCATCGCCGTACCCGACCAGCCCGCCGTGCTCCCCGCGGTCGCCGGCGTCCTCGCCGTGCACCGCCTCACGGTCCGTACGGCGGAACTGCGCACCCTGCGCCTGCCGGACGACGTGGACGACGGCGCGGTGCTCCTGCTCAACTGGCGGGTCGCCGCCGAGTACGGCTCCCTGCCCCAGGCCGCCCGGCTCCGCTCCGACCTGGTCCGCGCCCTGGACGGCAGCCTGGACATCGCCGGCCGGCTCGCCGAACGCGACGCGGCCTATCCGAGGCGCCGGGGCTGGATCGCCCCGCCACCGCGGGTGACCGTCGCCCCGGCGGCCTCCCACCACGCCACGGTGATCGAGGTACGGGCCCAGGACGCGCCGGGCCTGCTGCACCGGATCGGCACGGCCCTGGAGAAGGCGGGCGTGCGGGTGCGGAGCATGCACGTGTCGACCCTGGGCGCCAACGCCGTGGACGCCTTCTACGTCACGACCGGCGTCGGGGACCCGCTCCCGGCGGACGACGCGGGATCACTGGCGCGGGTGCTGGAGGAGACGCTGCGGGGGTGACCTTGCGGCCGTGGGGAGTGTCCCGCCCGCCGGAACCGGCGTGCGGGGACTGTTGCCCCGCCGGGCCAGATACCCTGGAGGGCAGCCCTGTCCACCTCCGACCCCGAGGACCGACGCCACCGTGTTCGATACCCTCTCCGACCGCCTCAGCGCGACATTCAAAAACCTCCGCGGCAAGGGGCGCCTCAGCGAGGCGGACATCGACGCCACGGCCCGTGAGATCCGCATCGCGCTTCTCGAAGCCGACGTGGCCCTGCCGGTCGTCCGGACGTTCATCAAGAACGTCAAGGAGCGTGCGCTCGGCGCCGAGGTCTCGCGTGCGCTGAACCCCGCGCAGCAGGTCCTGAAAATCGTCAACGACGAGCTGGTCACCATCCTCGGCGGCGAGACCCGCCGGCTCCGCTTCGCCAAGCAGCCCCCCACCGTGATCATGCTGGCGGGTCTCCAGGGTGCCGGTAAGACCACCCTCGCGGGCAAGCTCGGCCGGTGGCTCAAGGAGCAGGGTCACTCCCCGCTGCTGGTCGCCTGTGACCTCCAGCGCCCCAACGCCGTGAACCAGCTCAGCGTCGTCGCCGAGCGCGCCGGTGTCGCCGTCTACGCCCCCGAGCCGGGCAACGGCGTCGGTGACCCGGTCAAGGTCGCCAAGGACTCGATCGACTTCGCGAAGTCCAAGGTCCACGACATCGTGATCGTGGACACCGCCGGCCGCCTGGGCATCGACCAGGAGATGATGCAGCAGGCCGCGGACATCCGCGACGCGGTCGGCCCCGACGAGATCCTTTTCGTCGTCGACGCGATGATCGGTCAGGACGCGGTCAACACCGCCGAGGCCTTCCGCGACGGCGTCGGCTTCGACGGTGTGGTCCTCTCCAAGCTCGACGGTGACGCCCGTGGTGGTGCCGCCCTGTCGATCCGGCAGATCACCGGCAAGCCGATCATGTTCGCGTCGAACGGTGAGAAGCTGGACGACTTCGACGCCTTCCACCCGGACCGGATGGCCTCCCGCATCCTCGACATGGGTGACCTGCTCACCCTGATCGAGCAGGCGGAGAAGACCTTCAGCCAGGAAGAGGCCGCCAAGATGGCCTCGAAGCTGGCGTCCAAGAAGGGCCAGGACTTCACCCTGGACGACTTCCTGGCCCAGATGGAGCAGGTCAGGAAGATGGGCAGCATCAGCAAGCTGCTCGGGATGCTGCCCGGCATGGGGCAGATCAAGGACCAGATCCAGAACATCGACGAGCGGGACGTCGACCGCACGGCCGCGATCATCAAGTCGATGACCCCGGCCGAGCGCCAGGACCCGACGATCATCAACGGCTCCCGCCGCGCCCGTATCGCCAAGGGTTCCGGTGTCGAGGTCAGCGCGGTGAAGAACCTGGTCGAGCGGTTCTTCGACGCTCGCAAGATGATGTCCCGGATGGCCCAGGGCGGTATGCCGGGCATGCCGGGGATCCCGGGCATGGGCGGCGGCCCCGGCCGGCAGAAGAAGCAGCAGAAGAAGGCCAAGGGCAAGCAGCGCTCCGGCAACCCGATGAAGCGCCGGCAGCAGGAGCTGGAGGAGGCCCAGCGCCGCGAGGCTGCCGCACAGGGCGGTGGCGCCTTCGGGCTGCCGCAGCAGGGCGGCCAGGAGTTCGAGCTTCCGGACGAGTTCAAGAAGTTCATGGGCTGAGCCGGGACCGCGGGATTCCCCCGCGGTCACGGCTGCGCGTGCCGGGGGTTGGTCGGTGTCGTAACGTCCGCATATGACCAACCCCGCGCCGCCACGCAAGTCGCCCGACCAGCCCTGGCGTACCGAGGGTGCGCCCGACGAGCCGCCGCCGCAGTCGCCCGGCGGGCGGAGGATGCGCGGCGGCTGGTGGCGGCTGGCGCTCACCGCGCTGGTGGTGTTTCTGATCGCCAACGTGGTGCTGTCGTACTTCGATCAGGCGACCGAGCCGACGATCTCGTACACCGAGTTCACCAAGCAGGTGAACGACGGCAATGTCGCCAAGATCTACGCCAAGGGCGACTCCATCCAGGGCCAGCTCAAGAAGGAGCAGAAGCGGCCCGACGGCGGTGGCACGTACACCAAGTTCGACACCGAGCGCCCGTCGTTCGCGCACGACGACCTGTGGGCCAGTCTGACCAAGCACGGCGTCATCGTCACGGCGCAGCCGGTTGTGCAGCACCGGAGTTTCCTGGCCAATCTGCTGATCTCGCTGGCGCCGATGCTGGTCATCGTCGCCTTGTGGATCTTCATTGCGCGGCGGATGAGCGCGGGGCTCGGTGGTGCGGGCGGCATGCTGGGGCGCAAGGCGCCGCCGAGGCCGGTCGAGCTGGAGCCCGGCAAGAAGCGCACCACCTTCGCCGATGTGGCCGGTATCGACGAGGTCGCGGGCGAGCTGAACGACGTCGTGGACTTTCTGAAGAACCCGGACGCCTACCGTCGGATGGGTGCGAAGATGCCGCGCGGTGTGCTGCTCGCGGGTCCGCCGGGGACGGGCAAGACGCTGCTGGCGCGGGCGGTCGCCGGTGAGGCGGGGGTGCCGTTCTTCTCCGCTTCCGCCTCGGAGTTCATCGAGATGATCGTCGGTGTGGGTGCCTCCCGGGTGCGGGAGCTGTTCGCCGAGGCCCGCAAGCTGGCCCCGTCGATCATCTTCATCGACGAGATCGACACCATCGGCCGGGCCCGTGGCGGTGGCGCGTCGATGGGCGGACACGACGAGCGTGAGCAGACGCTGAACCAGATCCTCACCGAGATGGACGGCTTCTCCGGTTCGGAGGGCGTGGTCGTCATCGCGGCGACCAACCGTGCGGACGTCCTGGACCCGGCCCTGACCCGGCCCGGCCGGTTCGACCGGATCGTCCAGGTCGCTCCGCCCGACCGCGGCGGCCGTGAGGCCATCCTGGAGATCCACACCCGGGACATTCCGCTCGCCGAGGGCGTCGACCTCGCCCGGGTCGCCCGGACGACGCCGGGGATGACCGGTGCGGAACTGGCCAACCTCGCCAACGAGGCCGCGCTGCTCGCGGTGAAGCGCAGGCAGCGGGCGGTGACCCAGGCCGACCTGTCGGAGGCGCTGGAGAAGATCCAGCTGGGGGCGGAGCGGTCGCTGGTGATGCCCGAGGAGGAGCGCCGGCGGACCGCGTACCACGAGAGCGGGCATGCGTTGCTGGGCATGCTCCAGCCGGGTGCCGACCCGGTTCGCAAGATCACCATCGTGCCGCGCGGCCGGGCGCTCGGTGTCACCCTGTCGACGCCGGACGCGGACAAGTACGCGTACACCGAGGAGTACCTGCGTGGCCGGATCATCGGCGCGCTCGGCGGGATGGCCGCCGAGCACGTGGTGTACGACGTGATCACGACGGGTTCGGAGAGTGACCTGGAGCAGGTCACCGGCATCGCGCGTGGGATGGTGTCGCGCTGGGGGATGAGCGAGGAGGTGGGCCGGCTCTCGGCGCTGCCCAACGACGCCCAGCAGGCCTATGGGCTCGCCGCCGCTCCGCAGACTCTCGATGTCATCGATGCCGAGATGCGGCGGATCGTGGACGAGTGCTACGAGGAGGCCTGTCGCAAGCTCCGTGAGCACCGTGGGCAGCTGGACGCCCTCGCGCAGGCGTTGCTGGAGAACGAGACGCTGGAGGAGGCGGAGGCGTACCGGATCGCCGGGATCACCCGGCTGACCAAGGACGGGGAAGGGGCCGAGGGGGCGTGAGGGGTCAGGGCACGCGGGCGATGACGTAGCGGAAGACGTTGTCCATCCACACGGTCCCGTCCGGGCGCCGGTACGGGTGCAGGGCCTCCGTCAGCTCCTTGTCCACCTGCTTGGCGTCGGTGGCCGCGATCGCCGCGTCGAACAGTCCGGTCGACAGCAGTCCGCGTACGGCGCTGTCCGCATCGGCGTACCCGAACGGGCAGGCCACCCGTCCCGAGCCGTCGGGCCGCAGCCCGGCCCGCTGGGCGACTTCCTCGAGGTCGTCCCGGCGGGCGGGGCGCCAGCTGTCCGCGCCGCGCAGCGGATCGGCCAGCTTTCCGGCCACCCGCAGCACCGAGGAGGTGGCGCACCGCTCCGGCGGTCCCCAGCCGGCCAGCACCACGGCGGCTCCGGGTGCGGCCGCCGGCAGCGCCTCGGCCAGCAGGCCGCCGAGGCCTTCGGTGTCGCCCGCGCGGCAGCCGATCGGTTCGAAGACCGTCACCAGGGTGTACCGGGCCGGCTCCGGGTCGGCCGGGTCCCCGGCGGGGCCCTGGAGCAGGCGTACGGCCGTACGCGCGCGTGTGCCGCGCGGGTCGCGCGGTCCCTCGGGCAGCAGGCGTTCGCGTGCGAGGGCGAGGCGCTCGGGGGAGGGGTCGGCGCCGGTGACGGCGGTGGCGCCTCTGGAGGCGGCCAGCAGCAGCGCCAGCCCGGAGCCGCAGCGCAGGCCCAGCAGCCGGGTGGCGGGGCCCACTTCCAGTCGCTGGTACACGGCTTCGTAGAGCGGGACCAGCATGCGCTCCTGTATCTCGGACCAGTCACGCGCGCGTGCGTACCGGTCGACGCGGGGGGTGGAGTCCGCGTGCGCCTGATGCTGCCGCACGAGCGTAGGTGTCATAGGTAAGCGCCCCAATCCGCCGACAGTTCGCCGTTGTGCCCGGTCGCGTGGCCCCCGTACCGTGCGCGCGCACTTTCCACGTATGCCAGGTAACTGCGGGCTCGCGGCCCCGTCCAGGGGTCGTAGGGCTCGGCTTGGTGGCCGGTGGCCGGTGTGGCGAGATTTCATGTCCCGGCAATACGGACGGCCGTACGGTGTCCGCTCCGGGTAGGGAAGGGGCGGCGCAGGGGGGGTGCGGGGGTGCGCGGTAACGTCACGACCGTCACGGACGCTGACCAGGACGAGGCCCGCGCGGAGAGCGGCCGAATCGCCTCTTGCGCATCCGTCGGCCCGGGCGACATCCGGCATTACGGGATGCGTCGTAGCGCGGCCTACGCACCGGCTTGGTAGGAGCTGTGCGGCTTCTCCGTGGATCGGCGCACCCGCCCTCGTCCGGACGCATCAGTGCCAACTGACGGGTACGTGCAAATTATTTGGGATGCCCCGGAATAGGAACACAGCGGCACCCCCGCTCGTTGTCATTACGTGAGCACGACACAGACACCCCCTGTTCTCGCCGCAGAGCTGGCGCAGGCGTGGGCCGACATCCAGCGGTACCAC
This sequence comes from Streptomyces sp. NPDC127190, assembly GCF_042672505.1. Lineage (NCBI taxonomy): Bacteria > Bacillati > Actinomycetota > Actinomycetes > Kitasatosporales > Streptomycetaceae > Streptomyces > Streptomyces sp. NPDC127190. Next base: position 143,442 of record NZ_JBHXVE010000001.1, on the reverse strand, counting down.
CCCGAGCTGCCTGACCTCGCCGCGCCAGAGTCCCTGATCGGAGAGTCGTCGTCCGCGTGCGGGCACGAGCTCTCCTTCGAGCGACTGCTCCATGAGGCAGTCCATGGCATCGCCGCCGCCCGTGGGATCCGCGACACCTCCCGGGCCGGCCGCTATCACAACCGCCGATTCCTGGCCATCGCCGAGGAGCTGGGCCTGGACCATCCCGAGGAACCGCATCCGAGCAGTGGCTTCTCCCTGGTCACGCTCAACCCCGAGGCGAAGCGGCGCTACCGCCCGACGATGGAGCGCCTCCAGCGCGCCCTGAAGGCGCACACCGTGGCCACCTCGTCCGACACCTCCCGCACCTTCCGCGGTCCGGCCGCCCGGCACGGCTCCTCCGGCGGCGGGGTCCGGGTCAAGGCGGTCTGCGACTGCGGCCGCAATGTCCGCGTGGTCCCCTCGGTGCTGGCCCAGGCCCCCATCGTCTGCGGCGGCTGCGGCAAGCCCTTCAGGATCCCGGAGGTCGTGGGAGCGGCGTGACCCGGGCCGCGGTACCGGCATCTCGTGGGTGCCGGTGACGGCCCGGACCGCAGTCGCACGGCACGGGGGCAGTGCACCCGACGTGACCTCACCTCCACGCCGGGTGCCGGTCAAGCATGCCCGGCACACCCCGCGGCCGGGAGCGACCCGCCGGGTGTGGCACAATGGCTAGCTGTACTCGACAGTCGCATAGGACCCCTCTCTCCTCCGGCTGACGCGTCCATCGGGCATTCGGGTACCGCAACCCCACGCGGCAGCTCGCCGTGCCCAACCACGTCAATTCCAGGAGAACCCACTCCCGTGGCAGTCAAGATCAAGCTGAAGCGTCTGGGCAAGATCCGTTCGCCTCACTACCGCATCGTCGTCGCCGACTCCCGTACCCGCCGTGACGGCCGGGCCATCGAGGAGATCGGCAAGTACCACCCGACCTACAACCCGTCGGTCATCGAGGTGGACGCCGATCGTGTGGCGTACTGGCTGGGTGTCGGCGCGCAGCCGACCGAGCCCGTCCTCGCCATCCTGAAGAAGACCGGCGACTGGCAGAAGTTCAAGGGCGAGCCGGCTCCCGCGCCGCTGCTCGTCGCCGAGCCGAAGCCGGCCCGTCCGTCGTTCGAGGCGCTCGGCGGTGACGACGAGGGCAAGGGTGAGGCGATCACCCAGAAGAAGAAGGCTGAGAAGAAGGACGAGGCGGCTGCCGAGTCCGAGTCGACCGAGGCCTGAGCACCATGCTCGAAGAGGCGCTTGAGCACCTCGTGAAGGGCATCGTCGACAACCCTGACGATGTGCAGGTCGCCTCGCGCAACCTGCGCCGCGGACGCGTGCTCGAGGTCCGGGTCCACCCGGACGACCTCGGCAAGGTGATCGGCCGCAACGGCCGTACCGCGCGCGCTCTGCGTACCGTCGTGGGCGCCATCGGCGGCCGCGGTGTCCGCGTCGACCTCGTCGACGTGGACCACGTCCGCTGACGCTTCATCGCAACCGGCTCGGGCCGGGGACCGGTCCATTGGGCCGTCCCCGGCCCGCAGTCGTATGAGCCTTCCGGCTCTCGTCGTTCCGACAGGAGATCAAGCACAGTGCAGCTGGTAGTCGCACGGATCGGCCGCGCCCACGGCATCAAGGGCGAAGTCACCGTGGAGGTACGCACCGACGAGCCCGAGCTGCGGCTCGCGCCGGGCGCCGTCCTGGCCACCGACCCGGCCTCCGCCGGCCCCCTCACCATCGAGACGGGCCGCGTGCACAGCGGCCGGCTCCTCCTGCGCTTCGAGGGCGTCACCGACCGCAACGCGGCCGAGGCCCTGCGCAACACCCTGCTCATCGCCGAGATCGACCCGGAAGAGCTGCCCGAGGGCGAGGACGAGTACTACGACCACCAGCTCATCGACCTCGACGTGGTCACCGAGGACGGGACCGAGGTCGGCCGGATCACCGAGATCTCGCATCTGCCCTCCCAGGACCTGTTCATCGTGGAGCGCGCCGACGGCAGCGAGGTGCTGATCCCCTTCGTGGAGGAGATCGTCACCGAGATCGACCTGGAGGAGCAGCGGGCCGTCATCGCGCCTCCGCCGGGTCTGATCGACGACCGCGCCGAGATCGCCTCGTCCCGGGAAGAGCCGACGGAGGACGGCGCATGAGGCTCGACGTCGTCACGATCTTCCCGGAGTACCTGGAGCCGCTGAACGTCTCCCTGGTCGGCAAGGCCCGCGCGCGTGGGCAGCTCGACGTCCAGGTGCACGACCTGCGCGCGTGGACGTACGACCGGCACAACACGGTGGACGACACGCCGTACGGCGGTGGCCCCGGCATGGTCATGAAGACCGAGCCCTGGGGCGACGCCCTGGACACCGTCCTCGCCGACGGCTACGAGAGCGGCGCCCAGGCGCCCGCGCTGATCGTGCCCACCCCCAGCGGCCGCCCGTTCACCCAGGAACTCGCCGTCGAACTCTCCGAGCGGCCCTGGCTGATCTTCACGCCGGCCCGCTACGAGGGCATCGACCGCCGGGTCATGGACGAGTACGCCACCCGGATGCCCGTCCACGAGGTCTCCATCGGCGACTACGTCCTCGCCGGCGGCGAGGCGGCCGTCCTGGTCATCACCGAGGCCGTGGCCCGGCTGCTGCCCGGTGTCCTCGGCAACGCCGAGTCCCACCGTGACGACTCCTTCGCGCCCGGTGCCATGGCCAACCTGCTGGAAGGCCCCGTCTACACCAAGCCGCCGGTGTGGCGCGGCCGGGACATCCCGGACGTGCTGCTCAGCGGCCACCACGGCAAGATCGCCCGCTGGCGCCGGGACGAGGCCCTGCGGCGTACGGCACTACACCGCCCCGACCTGATCGAGGCCTGCGACCCCAAGGCCTTCGACAAGAAGGACCGGGAGATGCTGTCGATCCTGGGCTGGGAACCGGACCCGGAGGGTCACCCGCACGGCCGATTTTGGCGCCGGGCCGGGGGCGTGGAAGAATAGACCGCTGTTGTGCGTCCGTCCGGTGTGCGCCCCTGCCACAGGGGGACACGACGTCCGCCCCGACCCGCACGACAGTCCTTCTTGGAACCACTAGTTTCCGTTGATGACCTGTGGCATCAGCGAAGAAAGCAGACCAAATGTCTCACCTGCTCGACACCGTCGACGCCGCGTCGCTGCGCAGCGACATCCCGGCCTTCCGCCCGGGTGACACCGTCAACGTCCACGTCCGCGTCATCGAGGGCAACCGCTCCCGTGTGCAGCAGTTCAAGGGCGTTGTGATCCGTCGCCAGGGCTCCGGTGTCCGCGAGACCTTCACGGTCCGCAAGGTCTCGTTCTCCGTCGGCGTCGAGCGCACCTTCCCGGTGCACACCCCGATCGTCGAGAAGATCGAGCTGGTCACCCGTGGTGACGTGCGCCGCGCCAAGCTGTACTACCTCCGTGAGCTGCGCGGCAAGGCCGCGAAGATCAAGGAGAAGCGCGAGAGCTGAGCACTCTCCGCTGCTCGCGAGCCGCAGGCGAGCGAGCCGGCGCCACGGCGTCACAGCGGGGCGGGATAGCATCTCGCCCCGATGGACACCGAAGCACAGCCGACCGAACGCGACCGCTCCTCCCACCCGGAGTCCCCGGGGCCGGAGGGACGGTCGCGTTTCGCGTTGGTGGCGCGGCTCGCCGACTGGCTGCCGGGCGGCCGGATCACCCTCACCCTTCTCGTCTGCCTGGTGTTCCTGCTCGCCCTCAACGCCTTCGTGGTGCAACCGTTCCAGATCCCGAGCGGATCGATGGAACAGGGATTGAGGATCGGGGACCGCGTTCTCGTAAACAAGTTGGCGTACCGTTTCGGTGCCCGGCCGCGCCGCGGTGACGTGGTTGTGTTCGACGGCACGGGGTATTTCGGGGACGCCGACTACATCAAGCGCGTGGTCGGTGTGGGGGGAGACCATGTGGTCTGCTGCGACAAGAAGGGGAGGATCGAGGTGAACGGCCGGGCGGTCGACGAGACGGCGTTCCTCTATCCCGGGGACCGCCCCTCCGAGGTGGCCTTCGACATCCGGGTGCCCGCCGGCACCCTCTTCGTCCTCGGCGACCACCGCAGCGACTCCAGCGACTCCCGGGACCACCTGGGCTCACCCGGCGGCGGCATGATCCCCGTCGGTGACGTCATCGGCCGCGCCGACTGGATCCTCTGGCCGTACGCCCATATGACCCACCTGAGCCGGCCGTCCGCCTACGCGCGCGTGCCCGCGATCGCGGCGGAGGGCGCCCATGGGTAACCGCGGCAAACCGCGCGGGGTGCCCGAGACCCCCGCGGACGACCTGCTGCCCACCGGGGTCCGGCGCACCTCCGCGCCCGGTGGCGGCCGCACGCGCGCGGAGCGCCGCAAACTCCAGCGCAAGGTCAAGCGCAAGCGGCGGCGTTCGGCCGTCCGGGAGATCCCGCTCCTGGTCGGCGTCGCCGTGCTGATAGCGCTGGTCCTGAAGACCTTCCTGGTCCAGGCGTTCGTGATCCCGTCCGGCTCGATGGAGCAGACCATCCGGATCGGCGACCGGGTCCTGGTCGACAAGTTCACCCCGTGGTTCGGCTCCGAGCCGCAGCGCGGGGACGTCGTCGTCTTCCACGACCCGGGCGGCTGGCTGGCGGACGAACAGACCCGGAAGACGTCCGACCCGGTCGTCCTCAAGCAGCTCAAGGAGGGTCTGTCCTTCATCGGCCTGCTCCCGTCCGACAATGAGAAAGACCTGATCAAACGGGTCATCGGCGTCGGTGGCGATCATGTGAAGTGCTGTGACACGCAGGGCCGGGTGACGGTCAACGGCGTCCCGCTCAGCGAGGCCGACTACCTCTACCCGGGCACGTCCCCCGCCGCCACCCCCTTCGACATCACCGTGCCCCCGGGCCGGCTGTGGGTGATGGGCGACCACCGCGACGACTCCGCGGACTCCCGCGCCCACCAGAACACCCCGTACGGCGGCACGGTCTCCCTGGACTCCGTGGTGGGCCGTGCCATGGTCATCGGCTGGCCGATCGGTCACTGGACGAGCCTGGACGAACCTAAAACCTTCGCAAGCGTCGGCGACTCCCGCTCCGGTGCGGCCGCGGCCTCCCGGCTGTCGCATAGGGTTGCTTCCGAGAATCCGAACGGAATGACCCAACTCCCGACCCCTGCGGAACTCCCGCTCGTTATGGGAGTGGTGGGCCTGCGTCGTATGTGGTGCGGGCGGCGGCACAGAGTAAGGAGTTGGCGTGGGGGATGTGGCGGTTGGCGCACGGTCGGGACACGACGGCGAGGAGCACCGCGGGCACCCCGTGGAAGCGAACGCCCCCGCACCGGACGGCGCCATGACCTCCGGGAATGACATGGCAGCGGACGACGGCACCGCCGGGGACGAGCAGCCGCCCCGCACCCAGGACGCGGGCTCCGGCTCCGGTTCCGGATCCGACGCGGAAGACACCGCGCCCCGGCCCAGGAAGCCCCGCTCCTTCTGGAAGGAGCTGCCGATCCTGATCGGTATCGCGCTGGTCCTGGCGCTGCTGATCAAGACCTTCCTGGTGCAGGCGTTCTCGATCCCCTCCGACTCGATGCAGAACACCCTCCAGGAGGGTGACCGGGTCCTGGTCGACAAGCTCACCCCGTGGTTCGGCTCCGAGCCCGAGCGCGGCGAGGTCGTCGTCTTCCACGACCCGGACAACTGGCTGGCGGGCGAGCCGACACCGAACCCCAACGCGGTGCAGAAGGTGCTCAGCTGGATCGGCCTGATGCCGTCGGCGGAGGAGAAGGACCTGATCAAGCGGGTGATCGGGGTCGGCGGCGACACCATCCAGTGCAAGGGCTCCGGCCCGCTGCTGGTCAACGGCAAGGCGCTGAACGAGCCGTATGTGTACCCCGGCAACACGCCGTGCAGCGTGGACGACCAGGGCGGCCAGTTCAAGGTGAAGGTGCCCAAGGGCTACATCTGGGTGATGGGCGACCACCGCCAGAACTCCCGTGACTCCCGCTACAACCAGTCCGACCGGAACCACGGCATGGTCCCCGTCGGCAAGGTCGTGGGCCGTGCGATCGTCAAGGCCTGGCCGGTCAACCGCTGGGGCACCCTGCCGATTCCGGACACCTTCGACCAGCCCGGCCTGGACCGGCAGTCCTCGGCGGCGGCCTCCCTGACGGTGGCTCCGGAGGGCCTGGCCGTCGCGGCGGTCGTGCCGGTGGCGGTGTGGCGCCGGCGCAGGAGCCGGTCGCAGGAGCGCGTCTGACGCCGGACGCCGCCGCAGGAGCGCGCTGACGCCCCACGCTGCGGCAGGACCGTGTCCCACAGCATCCGGAGCCGCCCCGGCCGGGGCGGCTCCGGCTTTTCCGCCGGGGGTGGGCAAGGCTCAGTACCGCCGGGTAGGGTCCCGGTCCATGGGTGGCGAGAGCACGACGCGTACGGCCCCGCGCAGCGGCGGCACAGGCACGGCAGGGCCCGGCGGCAGCCGGCTGGGGCAGCGGCTGTCCGGGCTGGTCGTGGCCCTCGGCCTCGTCCTGTTCCTCGGCGGCTTCGGCTGGGCGGCGGTCACCTACCGGCCGTACACCGTGCCCACCAGCTCCATGACGCCCACGATCGACGCCGGTGACCGGGTGCTGGCCCAGCGCGTCGACGGCGCCGACGTCAAGCGCGGGGACGTGGTCGTCTTCGAGGACAAGAGCTGGGTGACCAACGCCAAGGTGGTCAAGCGGGTCGTGGCCGTCGGCGGGGACACCGTCTCCTGCTGCACCGACGGAAAGCTGACCGTCAACGGCAAGCAGATCGACGAGCCCTATCTGCCCGAGGGCTCCCTCGCCGAGATCAAGAACTTCCCGACGGTCACCGTCCCCGCGGGCCGGCTCTTCCTGCTCGGCGACGAACGCCAGGGCTCCCTGGACTCCACCGCCCACCTCACCGACGCGGCCAAGGGCACGGTTTCCCGGGACGCCGTGACCGCCCGCGTGGACGCCGTCGTATGGCCCTGGAAGGGCATGCTCAAGCGGCCCACCGGTTTCACGGCGCTCGGCACCCTCTCGCAGCCCGGCCCGCTGCGCACCATCGAGCTGCTGATCGTCGCCGGTGCGGTCCTGGTCCTGGCCGGCGGCGCGTACGGCCCGATCGCCAAGCTCTTCGGCCGCTCCCGGCGCACTCCCGCCCGCCCGGAGGCGGCCGGTGCCCGCTGAGCCGCGGAAGGTGGCCCGGGTGGTCCTGCTCGATCCCGAGGACCGCATCCTGCTGCTGCACGGCCATGAGCCCGACGACCCGGCCGACGACTGGTGGTTCACCCCCGGGGGCGGTCTGGAGGGCGCCGAGACGCGGGAGGAGGCCGCCCGCCGGGAGCTCGCCGAGGAGACCGGCATCACGGACGTCGAGCTGGGTCCCGTGCTCTGGCAGCGCCGCTGCTCCTTCCCGTTCGCGGGCCGCCGCTGGGACCAGGACGAGTGGTACTACCTGGCCCGTACGGCGCAGACGGTGACCGGGGCGACGGAGCTGACGGAGCTGGAGCGGCGCAGCGTGGCCGGAGCGCGGTGGTGGACGTGTCAGGAACTGGCCCGGGCGCATGAGACGGTGTATCCGACCAGACTCGCCGAGCTGCTGCGCACGCTGCTCGACGAAGGTCCCCCGGCCGGTCCCGTGACCCTCGATCCGGAAATCGTCTGAGGGCTCGCGCGGCTGGCGCACAATGGTGGGATCGCACGGCTGAAGGGGAACATGCCATGAGCGCCGAGGACCTCGAGAAGTACGAGACCGAGATGGAGCTGAAGCTCTACCGGGAGTACCGCGATGTCGTCGGTCTGTTCAAATACGTGATCGAGACCGAGCGGCGCTTCTATCTCACCAACGACTACGAGATGCAGGTGCACTCCGTCCAGGGTGAGGTCTTCTTCGAGGTGTCCATGGCCGACGCCTGGGTCTGGGACATGTACCGACCGGCTCGCTTCGTGAAGCAGGTCCGGGTCCTGACGTTCAAGGACGTGAACATCGAGGAGCTGAACAAGAGCGACCTCGAGCTGCCCGGCGGGTGAGGTGACCCGCGGCTGACGGACTCCGGCGGCTGACGGACTCGGGCAGGTGACGGGCTCCGGCGGGTGACGGGGTTATCCACAATCGCCGGGCCGTCCACCAAGATCAACATCTTGGGTCACGGCTGCGTGATCGTTGGCGCCGGAGGTGGTGCCGACATGAGCAAGGCACGCAGTGGACTCGGCAGGTACGGCGAGGATCTGGCCGCCCGGCGGCTGACCGAGGCCGGGATGAGGATCCTGGAGCGCAACTGGCGCTGCGGTCGTTCCGGAGAGATCGACATCGTCGCGCTGGACGGCGATGTCCTGGTCGTCTGCGAGGTGAAGACCCGCAGGGACGGCGCCTTCCAGCATCCGATGGCCGCCGTCACCCCGCAGAAGGCGGGCCGGCTGCTCGGCCTGGCCCAGCACTGGATCCAGGCCCACGGAGGGGCTCCGCCCGGAGGCGTCCGCATCGACCTGGTCGGCGTGCTCCTGCCCCGCCGGGGCGCCCCGAGTGTCGAGCACGCCCGGGGGGTGGCCTGAATGGGATTCGCCCGTACGTGCTCGGTGGCCCTGGTGGGGGTGGAAGGCGTGGTCGTCGAGGTCCAGGCCGACCTCGAACCCGGCGTCGCGGCCTTCACCCTGGTGGGCCTCCCGGACAAGAGCCTGACGGAGAGCAGGGACCGGGTCCGGGCGGCGGTGGTGAACTCGGGCGGCGAATGGCCGCAGAAGAAGCTCACCGTGGGACTCAGCCCGGCATCGGTGCCCAAGGCCGGCTCCGGCTTCGACCTGGCCGTGGCCTGCGCCGTGCTCGGAGCCGCCGAGCGGATCGATCCCCGGGTCCTCGCCGACATCGTCATGATCGGAGAGCTGGGGCTGGACGGCCGGGTCCGCCCGGTGCGTGGGATCCTGCCCGCGGTGCTGGCCGCGGCCGACGCCGGGTACGAACAGGTGGTCGTGCCGGAATGCGCCGCGGCGGAGGCCTCGCTGGTCCCCGGTGTCTCGGTGCTGGGCGTGCGCAGCCTGCGCCAGCTCATCGCGGTCCTGGCCGACGAACCCGTCCCCGAGGAGGAACCGGACCAGCAGGGCCGCCCGGACCCGCTCCTGGCCGGTCTGCGCGTACCGGGCACGGGCGCCGCCACCGGCATGCACAGCATCGGCGCCACCCAGCACGAACACGACCACGATCTCGCGGACGTGGTGGGCCAGACATCGGCCCGCACGGCCGTGGAGGTGGCCGCCGCCGGGGGACACCATCTGTTCCTGGAAGGGCCGCCCGGCGCGGGCAAGACCATGCTCGCCGAACGGCTTCCCGCCGTGCTTCCCCGGCTCACCAGGGAGGAGTCGCTGGAGGTGACGGCCGTGCACTCGGTGGCCGGGCTGCTGCCGCCGGGCAAGCCGCTCATCGACATCGCCCCCTACTGCGCCCCGCACCACTCGGCGACCATGCAGTCCCTCGTCGGCGGCGGCCCCGGCATCCCGCGCCCCGGAGCGGTGTCCCTCGCCCATCGTGGGGTGCTCTTTCTGGACGAGGCACCCGAGTTCCACAGCCAGACCCTGGACGCCCTGCGCCAGCCCCTGGAGTCCGGCCATGTGGTCATCGCACGCAGCGCCGGTGTCGTCCGGTTCCCGGCCCGCTTCCTGATGGTGCTGGCGGCCAACCCCTGCCCCTGTGGCCGCTTCTCCGTGCGCGACTCCCTGTGCGAGTGCCCGCCGTCGGCCATCCGCCGCTACCAGGCCCGGCTCTCCGGGCCGCTGCTGGACCGGGTGGACCTGCGCGTCGAGGTCGATCCGGTCAGCCGGGCCCAGCTCACCGCACCGGGCGCCCGGGGCGAGACCACCGCCACCGTGGCCGACCGGGTGCGGCAGGCCCGGGAGCGGACCGCGGCCCGGCTCGCCGGAACCCCCTGGCGCAGGAACAGCGAAGTGCCCGGCCGGGAGCTGCGCAGCCGCTATCACGCCGTGGCCGGCGCCATGGACGAGGCCGAGCGCAACCTGGAGCGGGGCGTGCTCACCGCGCGCGGCATCGACCGGGTGCTGCGCGTCGCCTGGACCGTCGCCGACCTCGTCGGACACGACCGCCCGGACGCGGCCGACGTCGCCCTCGCCCTGCAACTGCGCACCGGAGTCCCCCGGGGCGTGCCGATGGCCATCGGGGCGCTGACATGACCGGAGAGGAATGCCCCGACGCCGAACTGCTCGGGCGGGTCTTCCTCGGGCGGGTGATCGAGCCGGGGGACGAGGCCGGCGGGCGGTGGGTGCGGGAGTTCGGGGTCGGGGAGGTGGTGCGGCGGCTGCGCGGGGACGGCGAGCCGTTGCCCGGGGTGAGCGCCGTGCGGTGGGAGGGGCTGGTCGCGCGGGCCCGGCGGGCCGAGCCCGAGCGGGATCTCGCCCAGGCCCGGCGGACGGGGGCACGGTTCCTGCGCCCGGGGGACACCGAGTGGCCCGGGCAGCTCGACGACCTCGGCGACGCCCGGCCCCTCGGTCTCTGGGTGCGGGGCCGCCCCAGCCTGCGGTTATGGGCGCTGCGCTCGGTCGCGGTGGTGGGCGCCCGCGCCTGCACCGAGTACGGCAGCCACACCGCCGCCGGCCTCGCCGCGGGCCTCGCCGAGCGGGGCTGGGTGGTGGTGTCGGGCGGCGCCTACGGGATCGACGGCGCCGCCCACCGCGGTGCCCTCGCCGTCGGCGGCGCCACCGTCGCCGTCCTGGCCAGCGGCGTCGACCGGCCCTACCCCCGCGGCCACACCGCGCTCATCGACCGCATCGGGGAACAGGGGCTGGTGATCGGCGAGTTGCCCCCGGGCGACCACCCGACACCGAGCCGGTTCATCCTGCGCAACCGGGTGATCGCGGCCCTCACCAGAGGCACCGTCGTCGTGGAGGCGGCCTGCCGCAGCGGCTCCCTGGCCACCGCGCGGGCCGCACAGCGGCTCGGCAGATTCACCATGGGCGTGCCCGGCCCGGTCACCAGCGCACTCTCCGCCGGGGTGCACGAACTGCTGCGCGGCGAGGCCACCCTCGTCACCGACGCCGCGGAAGTGGTCGAACTCGTGGGTGATATCGGAGAGCTGGCCCCGGCCCGGCGGGGCCCGGTGCTCCCCCGTGACCTGCTGGAACCGGCCGCCCGGAGCGTCCTCGCCGCCCTGCCGGGCGACCGGCCGGCCCCCGCCGCGGAGATCGCGCTCGGTGCCCGCACCACGCCGGACGACACGATCGCCCGGCTGTACGAACTCCGAGCACTGGGGTACGTCGAACGACATGGCGACGGCTGGAAGTTGACACGCCAGGCGGTGATGTCCGTCCGGGCCGCCCACGAAAGTCGCTGACCGAGGGTGTTCGGCCGTCCGGGGGAACCCCCGACGCCCTTGGGGTTTCCCCGAGTTGGGGCCCGCGCCGGTCACGCCGAGCGAGGCGCGTGCCGCGCTCGCGGAGCCCCCGTGAGCGCCCCGTGCGCGGGTGGAGCCTCGCTGTTCGCACACCGCGACTCCTCAGTCACGCTACGCTCACAAAGGCGACGGCGCAGAACGCGCCAACTCCACACCAGACCGGCAGGTCACCCAGGCAGCCCACTTCGACCCACGGCACCGCACCGTACGACACGACATCCCAGCCCCTCCCGCACCGCAGCACTTCACGGCAGTTCACAGCACTTCACGGCAGAACGGCACAAGGCGACGAATGCCCCAGCACACCTCCGGGTCCGACCGGGCGGCGCTCCCCCCAGCCGCCCGCGAGGGTGGCAGCGTGCGGCCGCCCGCTCCCTCGACGCTCGACGAGCTGTGGCGGTCGTACAAGGCGACGGGGGACGACCGGCTGCGGGAGCAGCTGATCCTGCACTACTCGCCGCTCGTGAAATACGTCGCGGGCCGGGTCAGCGTCGGGCTGCCGCCCAATGTGGAGCAGGCCGACTTCGTCTCCTCGGGGGTGTTCGGGCTGATCGACGCCATCGAGAAGTTCGACATCGACCGGGAGATCAAGTTCGAGACGTACGCGATCACCCGGATCCGCGGCGCGATGATCGACGAGCTGCGGGCGCTGGACTGGATCCCCCGGTCGGTGCGGCAGAAGGCGCGCAACGTCGAGCGTGCCTACGCGACCCTCGAAGCCCGGCTGCGGCGCACCCCGAGCGAGTGCGAGGTCGCCGCCGAGCTGGGCATGGAGGTCGACGAACTGCACGCGGTGTTCAGCCAGTTGTCGCTGGCCAACGTGGTCGCCCTGGAGGAGCTGCTGCACGTCGGCGGCGAGGGCGGGGACCGGCTCAGCCTCATGGACACGCTGGAGGACACCGCCGCGGACAACCCGGTGGAGGTGGCCGAGGACCGGGAGCTGCGCCGGTTTCTCGCGCGGGCCATCAACACCCTGCCCGAGCGGGAGAAGACCGTGGTGACGCTGTACTACTACGAGGGGCTCACCCTCGCCGAGATCGGCAATGTGCTCGGGGTCACCGAGAGCCGGGTCAGCCAGATCCACACCAAGTCGGTGCTCCAGCTGCGGGCCAAGCTGGCGAGCTTCGGGCGCTGAGTCGCTCCCGTTCGGCGGGGCTCGTCCGTAAAGTGTTGCCGTGCCAAGGATTCGAGCGGCCTCCGTGGCCGAGCACCGGTCGATGCAGCGAGCCGCCCTGCTGGACGCGGCTCGGTCCCTGCTGTCCGAGGGCGGGACGGAGGCGCTGACCTTCCCCGCACTGGCCGAGCGCACCGGGCTGGCGCGGTCGTCGGTGTACGAGTACTTCCGGTCGCGGGCGGCCGTGGTCGAGGAGCTGTGCGAGGTCGACTTCCCGCTGTGGGCGGCCGAGGTCGAGGCGGCCATGGAGCGGGCCGGGACGCCCGAGGCCAAGGTCGAGGCGTATGTGCGGCAGCAGCTGGCGCTGGTCGGGGACCGGCGGCACCGGGCGGTCGTCGCCATCTCGGCGAGCGAGCTGGACGCCGGGGCGCGGGAGAAGATCCGGGCGGCCCACGGCGGGCTGGTCGCGATGATCGTCGAGGCGCTCGGCGAGATGGGGCACGGCCAGCCCCGGCTGGCGGCGATGCTGGTGCAGGGCGTGGTGGATGCCGCCGTGCGGCGGATCGAGCTGGGCGCGGCCGAGGAGCCCGCGCAGGTGACGGAGGCCGCGGTGGCCATGGCGCTGCGGGGCGTACGAGGCTGACCCCCTCTGGCCCCGGCTCCCGGCCGCCTCCACAGTGCCTGCGCCGCGCCCGGGACGGGTAGGCGACCGGCGTCGGGCGGGAGCTGGGGCGTGGGGTGTCCAGTGTTGCGGGGCCTCGTCTCCGGGGTTGCCCCTGCTGCGGGGCCGGGGCTACGGGGCCTGCGGTACGCCCAGGACCGGCAGGGGTCACGACCGGCCTGCCGCGACGGTCTCGTCCGGTCCTGCCTGCGTTCCCGGGCGGACGGACCAACGGGTCGCCGCGCTCCCAGGCGGGGGCTGCACGTGCCGCATCCACAGCACCCCCGGACGGAAAGCGACGGGCCTCGGGGCACGAGCCGGGGCGGGAGCGCTGCATGGGCCGCGGCCACGGTGCCTGCGGTAGGCCCCGGACGGATAGGCGACCGGCCTCGGGCGTCAGCCGGGGCGTCGCGCGGGTCTCGTCCGGGGGCCTCTGTTGCCGAGCTGCGGTTACGGGGCCTGCGGTACGCCCAGGACCGGCAGCAGTCTCGACGGGCCTCGGGGCAGGAGCCACGGGGGGAGCAGGGACAGGGGGTTCAGGTAGGTCCTGTCCCGCAGCAGACCCCAGTGCAGGCAGGAGCGCGGGCCGCAGTGCGGGGTCGGGCGGTCCAGCGTCGCCACGGTCTCGCCCGGCGTCACCTCCTCTCCCGCGCGGACCGACGGGATCACCGGCTCGTACGTCGTCCGCAGGTCCGTCCCGTCCAGTTCCAGGGTGAGCACCCCCCTGCCCGCCACCCGCCCGGCGAAGGACACCCGGCCCGGCGCGACGGCGCGGACCGGGGCGCCGGGAGGGGCGGCGAGATCCACACCGCGGTGGCCGGGGCCGTAGACCGTGGCAGGCGGCTCCCAGCCGCGGATCACCGCCGGGCGGCCGCCCGGCGGCCCCACCGGCCAGATCCGGGCGACAGCCGGCACCGGCGGGCCGGGCGGCGGGGCCGGCGGCGGGGGGCCCGCCCGGGCCACGGCGGTCAGGGCCGCCGCCGGCAGCGCGGCCGGCAGCACCAGGAGCAGCAGGGCCGTACCCGCGGTCAGGTGTCGCGTCGCTCGTCGCATGCGATCCACCCTTCCGCAGGCCTGTGATCACGGCCGGAGTCTGTGGACCACCCCGCCGTTGTGGACAGCGGCGTCACCCGCGGGCCCGCCGGTCCCGTACACTTCTTCTGGCGATCCGGGTCACCGGGTCGACTTCGCACGCCCCGACACCGATCGGTCAACGATCTGTGTCAGCGCCCCTCGGTCCTCTGTGGCAACGGCGCATCGCGGGCGTCAGGCGCGACCGCCGTCCGGCGGACGCGGCACAACCGAGAAACCAAGGAGAAACGGCCATGGCCGTCGTCACGATGCGGGAGCTGCTGGAGAGCGGCGTCCACTTCGGTCACCAGACCCGTCGCTGGAACCCGAAGATGAAGCGCTTCATCTTCACCGAGCGCAACGGCATCTACATCATCGACCTGCTCCAGTCGCTGTCGTACATCGACCGCGCCTACGAGTTCGTCAAGGAGACCGTCGCCCACGGCGGCACGGTCATGTTCGTCGGCACCAAGAAGCAGGCGCAGGAGGCCATCGCCGAGCAGGCCACCCGCGTCGGCATGCCCTACGTCAACCAGCGCTGGCTGGGCGGCATGCTCACCAACTTCTCGACCGTCTACAAGCGTCTGCAGCGCCTCAAGGAGCTCGAGCAGATCGACTTCGAGGACGTCGCGTCCTCCGGTCTGACGAAGAAGGAGCTGCTGGTCCTCTCGCGCGAGAAGGCCAAGCTCGAGAAGACCCTCGGTGGTATCCGCGAGATGCAGAAGGTGCCGAGCGCCGTCTGGATCGTGGACACCAAGAAGGAGCACATCGCCGTCGGCGAGGCCCGGAAGCTCAACATCCCGGTCGTCGCGATCCTCGACACCAACTGTGACCCGGACGAGGTCGACTACAAGATCCCGGGCAACGACGACGCGATCCGTTCCGTCACCCTGCTCACCCGCGTGATCGCCGACGCCGTCGCCGAGGGTCTCATTGCCCGCTCCGGCGTCGCCACCGGCGACAAGGGCGAGAAGGCCGCGGGCGAGCCGCTCGCCGAGTGGGAGCGCGACCTGCTCGAGGGCGAGAAGAAGGCCGACGAGGCGGAGCAGCCGGCCGAGGCCGCTGCCGAGGCGCCGGCCGAGGCTCCCGCCGAGGCCCCCGCCGCCGAGGCCGAGCAGGCCTGACACAGGCGTTGACGGCGGGGGCGGTACTGACAGCGCCTCCGGCGCGGTGAAGACCGCCCCCGCTGTTCACCCGTAGGTCAGCACGACGTATGCGCGCCGCGTTCACATGTGGAGCGACACCGTGCTGGACCGTGCTGATCTGAAGATCTTCCAGACTTCGAGAAAGACTCACAGACTCATGGCGAACTACACCGCCGCCGACGTCAAGAAGCTCCGTGAGCTGACCGGCGCCGGCATGATGGACTGCAAGAAGGCGCTGGACGAGGCCGAGGGCAACGTCGAGAAGGCCGTCGAGGCGCTGCGCATCAAGGGCCAGAAGGGCGTCGCCAAGCGCGAGGGCCGCTCCGCCGAGAACGGCGCCGTGGTCTCCATCATCGCCGACGACAACTCCTCCGGCGTCATCGTCGAGCTGAAGTGCGAGACGGACTTCGTCGCCAAGGGTGACAAGTTCCAGGCCGTCGCCAACAAGATCGCGGAGCACGTCGCCGCGACCTCCCCGGCCGACATCGAGGCCCTGCTCGCCTCCGAGATCGAGCCCGGCAAGACCGTCCAGGCGTTCGTGGACGAGGCCAACGCCAACCTCGGCGAGAAGATCGTCCTGGACCGCTTCGCGCAGTTCGCCGACGGCTTCGTGCTCGCGTACATGCACCGCACCATGCCCGACCTGCCCCCGCAGATCGGTGTCCTGGTCGAGCTGGACAAGCCGAACGCCGAGGTCGCCAAGGGCATCGCCCAGCACATCGCCGCCTTCGCGCCGAAGTACCTCTCCAAGGAGGACGTCCCGGCCGAGGTCGTCGAGTCCGAGCGTCGCATCGCCGAGGAGACCACCCGCGCCGAGGGCAAGCCCGAGGCCGCGCTCCCGAAGATCGTCGAGGGTCGCCTCAACGGCTTCTTCAAGGACGCCACGCTGCTGGGCCAGCCGTACGCGCTGGACAACAAGAAGTCGGTCCAGAAGGTGCTGGACGAGGCCGGTGTCACCCTGAAGCGCTTCTCGCGCATCAAGGTCGGCATCTGAGTCCGTACCGCGATCGACGCGCGACCCGAGGGGAATTCTCGGTAGGGTCGACAGCAGTCGTCCGCGCACACCGCCATACCCGGGCACGTGGCGGACGGCAGCAGATCTGACGAGGAGGCCATTGCCGCGCATGGGAGCGAAAAGCGACCCCATCGGCAATGGCCTTCTTCGTATGTGCAACACGTGAAAGAGGCGGGATCTCCCATGACCACCAAGGCCCAGAAGAGCGACGAAGGCAAAGTGCGCGGCCGGTACCTGCTGAAGCTGTCCGGAGAGGCCTTCTCCGGTGGCGGCGGCCTGGGCGTGGACCCCGACGTGGTGCACAAGATCGCCCGCGAGATCGCGGCCGTCGTCCGGGACGGCGCGCAGATCGCGGTCGTCATCGGCGGCGGCAACTTCTTCCGCGGCGCCGAACTCCAGCAGCGCGGCATGGACCGCGCCCGCTCCGACTACATGGGCATGCTCGGCACCGTGATGAACTGCCTCGCCCTCCAGGACTTCCTGGAGAAGGAGGGCATCGACAGCCGGGTGCAGACCGCCATCACCATGGGCCAGGTCGCCGAGCCGTACATCCCGCTGCGCGCCGTGCGCCACCTGGAGAAGGGCCGCGTGGTCATCTTCGGCGCCGGTATGGGCATGCCGTACTTCTCCACCGACACCACCGCCGCCCAGCGCGCCCTGGAGATCGACGCCGAGGCGCTGCTCATGGGCAAGAACGGCGTGGACGGGGTGTACGACTCCGACCCCAAGACCAACCCGGACGCCGTCAAGTTCGACGCGCTCGGCTACGGCGAGGTCATCACCCGCGACCTGAAGGTCGCCGACGCCACCGCCATCACGCTCTGCCGCGACAACAAGCTTCCGATCCTCGTCTTCGAGCTGCTCGCCGAGGGCAATATCGCTCGGGCCGTCAAGGGTGAGAAGATCGGCACGCTGGTCGGCGACCAGGGCAACCGGGACTGACCCGGTATCCGTCCGGCCGGTGATGTACGGCCCCGCAGGGGCCGGGCCCCGGCCGGGGGATGGACAATGTCCTGCCGGTGGGGAACCGTGCAGGAAGAAGACGCGACGCAGCCGGCCGCCGACCGACTCAAGGAACCGCAGCCGGGCCTTACTCAAGACACGCAGGAGCAAGTGGTGATCGAAGAGACCCTCCTCGAGGCCGAGGAGAAGATGGAGAAGGCCGTCGTGGTCGCCAAGGAGGACTTCGCCGCGATCCGCACCGGCCGTGCGCACCCGGCGATGTTCAACAAGATCGTGGCCGACTACTACGGTGCCCCGACGCCGATCAACCAGCTGGCCTCGTTCTCCGTGCCGGAGCCGCGCATGGCGGTCGTCACCCCGTTCGACAAGAGCGCGCTGCGCAACATCGAGCAGGCGATCCGCGACTCCGACCTGGGCGTCAACCCCAGCAACGACGGCAACATCATCCGGGTGGTGTTCCCCGAGCTGACCGAGGAGCGCCGCCGCGACTACATCAAGGTCGCCAAGGGCAAGGCCGAGGACGCCAAGGTCTCGATCCGTTCCGTGCGCCGCAAGGCCAAGGACGCCATCGACAAGCTCGTCAAGGACGGCGAGGTCGGCGAGGACGACGGGCGTCGTGCGGAGAAGGAGCTGGACGACACCACGGCGAAGTACGTCGCCCAGGTGGACGAGCTTCTGAAGCACAAGGAAGCGGAGCTGCTCGAAGTCTGATGAGCGACTCTTCCTGGGGAGCGCCGCCACCCGCGGGGCAGGCCGGGTACTGGGGAGCCACCGACGGTGGGCCCGCCCAGCCCGTCCCGCCTGTCCGCGGGGCCGCCCCGGCGGGTCCCGCGTACGATGCGCCTCAGGCGCAGCAGACTCGCCCCATGCCCATCGTGCCCGACGGCCCCGCGTACGGCGGAGACCAGGACGATCACCGGGGTGCCGCTCGGCCGAGCGGCCCCCTGTCCGGGGAGATCCCGGCCGAGAACCAGAATCCGGAGCCCATGTCCGACGCCCCGCAGCCGGCCCCCGCGCCGCAGAAGAAGAGCGCGGGCCGTGATCTGAGCGCGGCCATAGGAGTCGGCGTCGGGCTCGGTGTGGTGATCATCGCCTCGCTGTTCATCAAGAAGGCCGTGTTCGTCGGGGTGGTCGCGGTCGCCGTGGTCGTCGGCCTGTGGGAGCTGACGAGCAGGCTCCAGGAGCGCAAGGGCATCAGGGCGCCGCTGGTGCCGCTCGCCGTCGGCGGCGCGGCGATGGTGGTCGCCGGGTATGTGCGCGGTGCCGAGGGCGCGTGGGTCGCCATGGCCCTCACGGCGCTCGCGGCCCTGGTCTGGCGGATGACGGAACCCCCCGAGGGGTACCTCAGGGACATCACGGCCGGTGTCTTCGCGGCGTTCTACGTGCCGTTCCTGGCCACGTTCGTCGCGATGATGCTGACCGCCGAGGACGGCCCCTGGCGCGTCCTCACCTTCCTGCTGCTGACCGTGGTCAGCGACACCGGTGCCTACGCCGTCGGCTGGCGTTTCGGCAGGCACAAGCTCGCTCCGCGCATCAGCCCCGGCAAGACCCGCGAGGGCCTGGTCGGCGCGGTGCTGTTCGCGATGGTCGCGGGGGCGCTGTGCATGCAGTTCCTGATCGACGGCGGCAGCTGGTGGCAGGGGCTGCTGCTGGGCCTCGCGGTCGCGGCCAGCGCCACGCTGGGCGACCTCGGCGAATCCATGATCAAGCGGGACCTGGGCATCAAGGACATGGGCACCCTGCTCCCCGGGCACGGCGGCATCATGGACCGCCTCGACTCCCTGCTGCCCACGGCGCCGGTGGTCTGGCTGCTGATGGTCGCGTTCGTCGGCTCCGGGTGAGCGACGGCGTCGTACGGCTCCCGGGCCCCCGCCCCGCGTGTTTGCACGCAAGGCGGGGGCCCGTCCCATATGGCCCCAAACCCATCCAAGTGGGACGATTCTGCACGTAGACCGACCCTCTCCCGCACCGAAGGAGGGCGCCATGTCCGCCTTCCACGAAGAGATCGACATCGAGCGGTCGCCCGGTGATGTCTGGGCGTATGTCAGCGACCCCGTCCACCTGCCGGAGTGGCAGGAGAGCGCGGTCTCCGTCGAGGAACTGGACGACGGTCCTTTCGGCGTCGGCTCCCGCTTCCGCGTCACCCGGCACGTCGGCGGCCGGGACATGCCGATGACCATGGAGTGCACCGAGTTCGAGCCGCCGCACTCCTGGACCGCCCGGGGCATCGACGGACACATCCGCGGCCAGGTCCACGGCGAGGTCACCGCACTGCCCGACGGCAGCACCCGGGTCACCATGGACCTCGACTTCGAGGGCCACGGCATAGGCAAGGTCCTGCTGCCTCTCGTCGTACGGCCCCAGATCCGCAAGGAACTCCCGCACAACGAGCACCTCCTCAAGGAACGCCTGGAACACGCCACCCCGGGCGTCCTGTAACCCACCCCCGGCACGGAGATCCACAGGCAACGGGCGACGAAATCCACAGGCAACGGGCCACGGGAATTGATCTGAGACACTGGTAGCACCATGCCCAAGCCCGGAGAACTCACTTTCGTCGCCCCCCGCGGAGCCAAGAAGCCGCCGCGGCATCTCGCCGACCTCACGCCCGCCCAGCGCAAGGATGCCGTGGCCGAGATCGGTGAGAAGCCGTTCCGTGCCAAGCAGCTCTCGCAGCACTACTTCGCGCGGTACGCGCACGACCCGGAGCAGTGGACCGACATCCCGGCCGGATCGCGCGGCAAGCTTCAGGAAGCGCTGTTCCCGGAGCTGATGACCGTCGTACGGCATCTGTCGACCGACCAGGGGACCACCCGCAAGACGCTGTGGCGGCTGTTCGACGGGACGCTCGTCGAGTCGGTGCTGATGCGCTACCCGGACCGGGTGACCATGTGCATCAGCTCGCAGGCGGGGTGCGGGATGAACTGCCCCTTCTGTGCGACGGGGCAGGCGGGGCTGGACCGGAATCTGTCCACCGCGGAGATCGTCCACCAGATCGTCGACGGTATGCGGGCGCTGCGGGACGGCGAGGTGCCCGGCGGTCCCGCGCGGCTGTCCAACATCGTCTTCATGGGGATGGGCGAGCCGCTCGCCAACTACAACCGGGTGGTCGGCGCCATTCGCGCGCTCACCGATCCGGCGCCGGACGGCCTCGGGCTGTCGCAGCGCGGGATCACCGTCTCCACCGTGGGGCTCGTGCCGGCCATCCACCGGTTCGCCGACGAGGGCTTCAAGTGCCGGCTCGCGATCTCCCTGCACGCTCCTGACGACGAGCTGCGCGACACCCTGGTCCCCGTGAACACGCGGTGGAAGGTGCGCGAGGTGCTGGACGCCGGGTTCGAGTACGTCGAGAAGAGCGGCCGCCGGCTGTCCATCGAGTACGCCCTCATCCGTGACATCAACGACCAGGCGTGGCGGGGAGACCGGCTCGGGCGGCTGCTCCGGGGCAAGCCGGTGCACGTCAACCTCATCCCGCTGAACCCGACCCCGGGCAGCAAGTGGACCGCCTCGCGGCCCGAGGACGAGAAGGCGTTCGTGGAGGCGATCGCCGCACACGGGGTGCCGGTGACCGTCCGGGACACCCGTGGACAGGAGATCGACGGAGCCTGTGGTCAGCTCGCCGCCACCGAGCGGTAATCTGACCGGGTCCACATATCTTCATATTCCGACAGGGGAGCGCCACAGCGCTGAGAGTGCGGCGGACAGGGCCGCAGACCCTCTGAACCTCGCCCAGGTCATTCTGGGTAGGAAGTTCGGTCATCACTCAAGCTGTTGCGCCCTGCCCGGGCCTCCCTCGCGGAGCCCGGGCAGGGCCGCGTCTCTTCCTGGCCAACCCCCAGGAGGACATCCGGTGCAGAACAAGACCTTCGTGGCCGTCGCGGTCGGGCTCGGCCTGATCACGCTGTCCGCGTGCGGTTCCGGCGGCGGCAGCAAGCCGTCCGCCGCCGATTCCAGGACCGTGACGCTCGTCAGCCACAACTCGTGGGCCATCTCCAAGAGCGTCCTCGCCGACTTCGAGAAGAAGACCGGGTACAAGGTCCGCAACCTCCAGGACGGCGACGCCGGGCAGGCCGTCAACAAGGCCATCCTGACCAAGGACAACCCGCAGGGCGACGTCTTCTTCGGCGTCGACAACACCCTGCTGTCCCGCGCCCTGGACAACGGCCTCTTCCAGCCGTACACCGCCAAGGGCCTGGACAAGGTCGGCACCCGGTACCAGCTCGACCGGGGCCGGAACCGGGTCACGCCCGTCGACTACGGCGACATCTGCGTCAACTACGACAAGGCCTACTTCAGCAAGCACAGGCTGACCCCGCCGCAGACCTTCGCCGACCTGGCCAAACCGCAGTACAAGAACCTCCTCGTCACCGAGAACGCGGCCACCTCCTCGCCCGGCCTCGGCTTCCTGCTCGGCAGCGCCGGGCAGTTCGGAGACAACGGCTGGCAGGGCTACTGGAAGAAGCTCAAGGCCAACGGCGTCAAGGTCGTCGACGGCTGGGACCAGGCCTACTACCAGGAGTTCTCCGGCTCCTCCGAGGGCAGGAAGGCGGGCGGTGACCGGCCGCTGGTCGTGTCCTACGCCTCCTCGCCGCCCGCCGAGGTCATCTACGCCAAGAAGCGGCCCGGCACCGCCCCGACCGGGGTGGCGTACGGCACCTGCTTCCGGCAGATCGAGTTCGCCGGCCTGCTCAGCAACGCCAGGAACCCCAAGGGCGCCAAGGCGTTCATCGACTTCCTGGTCTCCAAGGAGTTCCAGGAGGACATGCCGCTGAACATGTTCGTCTACCCGGTGGTGCAGGGCGCGAAGGTGCCCGCCGAGTTCACCGAGTACGGCAGGGCCGCCGACCACCCCGAGACCATGACCCCCGGCAAGATCGCCGCCAACCGTGACCAGTGGGTCAAGCAGTGGACCTCGCTCGTACTGAAGTAGCGGCGTCCCGGCGCGGGAACGCGGCGCGGCTCGGGCTCGTGGCCCTGCCCGTCGCGTTCTTCGCGCTGTTCTTCGCCTGGCCGGTGGCCGCGATCGTCGCGCGCGGGCTGAAGGTCGACGGGGCGTGGCGGCTCGGGCGGATCGCGGACGTCGTCACCGAGCCGGACATCCGGCAGGTGCTGTGGTTCACCACCTGGCAGGCGCTCGCCTCCGCCGCGCTCACCCTGCTGCTCGCGCTGCCCGCCGCCTATGTCTTCGCCCGCCTGGACTTCCCGGGCAAGCGGCTGCTGCGGGCCGTCGCCACCGTGCCGTTCGTGCTGCCGACGGTCGTCGCCGGCAGCGCCTTCCTGGCCGTGCTCGGGCACGGCGGGCTGCTCGACCAGCTGTGGGGCGTACGGCTGGACACCACGGTCTGGGCGATCCTGCTCGCCCATGTCTTCTTCAACTACGCGGTGGTCGTCCGTACCGTCGGCGGGCTGTGGGCCCAGCTCGACCCCCGGCAGACGGAAGCCGCGCGGATGCTCGGCGCCTCCCCGTGGCAGGCCTGGCGGAAGGTGACGCTGCCCGCGCTGGCGCCCGCCGTGGCCGCCGCCGGGCTGATGGTGTTCCTGTTCTGCTTCACCTCCTTCGGCATCGTGCAGATCCTCGGCGGCCCCACCTTCTCCACCCTGGAGGTGGAGATCTACCGGCAGACCTCGGAGACCTTCGACCTGTCCACGGCCGCCGTCCTCACCCTGGTGCAGTTCGCCGCCGTCGGCGCGATCCTCGCCGTCCACGCCTGGACGGTACGGCGCCGGGAGAGCGCCCTGCGGCTGGTCGACCCGTCGGTGACCGCGCGCCGGCCGCGCGGCGCCGGACAGTGGGCCCTGCTCGGCGGGGTGCTGCTGACCATCGGCCTGCTCCTGGTGCTGCCGCTCGCCGTGCTGGTCCGCCGCTCGCTGGACGCGCCCGGCTTCGGCTACTACCGGGCACTGACCGACGCCGACAGCGGTACGTTCCTGGTGGCGCCGGTGCAGGCGGTGTGGACCTCGCTCCAGTACGCCTGCGCCGCCACCGCCATCGCCGTGCTGATCGGCGGGCTCGCCGCAGCCGCGCTGGCCCGCCGGGACGCCGGACGGCTGCTGCGGGGTTTCGACGCGCTGCTGATGCTGCCGCTCGGTGTCTCCGCCGTGACCGTCGGCTTCGGCTTCCTCATCGCCCTGGACAAGCCGCCGCTGGACCTCAGGCAGTCCTGGATCCTCGTCCCGCTCGCGCAGGCGCTGGTCGGCGCCCCCTTCGTCGTACGGACCATGCTGCCCGTGCTGCGCGCGGTGGACGCACGGCTCCGGGAGGCGGCCGCCGTGCTCGGTGCCTCGCCGTGGCGGGTGTGGCGCGAGGTCGACCTGCCGCTGGTGCGGCGGGCGCTGCTGGTCGCCGCCGGGTTCGCGTTCGCCGTCTCGCTCGGCGAGTTCGGTGCGACCGTGTTCATCGCCCGGCCCGACAACCCGACGCTCCCGGTGGCCGTGGCCCGGCTGCTCAGCCGCCCCGGCGATCTCAACTACGGCCAGGCGATGGCCCTTTCGACCATTCTGATGGTGGTGTGCGCCGCCGCGCTGCTCCTGCTGGAACGGCTGCGCACCGACCGGACGGGGGAGTTCTAGATGCTGCTGAGCCTGGAGGCCGCGACCGTCCGCTTCGGCGGCCGGGCCGTGCTCGACGCGGTCGACCTGGAGGTCGCCGAGCACGAGGTGGTGTGCGTGCTCGGGCCCAGCGGCAGCGGAAAGTCCACCCTGCTGCGGGCGGTGGCCGGGCTCCAGCCGCTGGACTTTGGACGGGTGCTGCTCGACGGACGGGACCGGACGGCGTCCCCCGCGCACAAGCGGGGCATCGGCCTGATGTTCCAGGACCACCAGCTCTTCCCGCAGCGGGACGTCGGCGGCAATGTCGCCTTCGGGCTGCGGATGCGCGGCATGGCGCGGGCCGAACGGGACGCCGAGGTGGGTCAGTTGCTGGAGCTGGTCGGGCTGCCCGGGGCCGCCCGGCGGGCCGTGGCCGGGCTCTCCGGCGGCGAGCAGCAGCGCGTCGCCCTCGCTCGCGCGCTCGCGCCCCGGCCCCGGCTGCTGATGCTGGACGAGCCGCTCGGTCAGCTCGACCGCTCGCTGCGCGAACGCCTGGTGGTCGAACTGCGCGAGCTGTTCGGCCGGTTGGGTACGACCGTGCTCGCCGTCACCCACGACCAGGGCGAGGCGTTCGCGCTGGCCGACCGGGTGGTGGTGATGCGGGACGGGCGGATCGCCCAGTCCGGCACCCCGCTTGAGGTGTGGCAGCGGCCCGCGGACGCGCTCGTGGCCCGCTTCCTCGGCTTCGACAACGTGGTCCCGGCGACCGTCGTGGGGACGGCCGCCGACAGCCCGTGGGGCAAGGTGCCGGTGCCCGACGGCTCGCCGCAGGGGGCGCGCACGCTGCTCGTCCGGCCCGCCGGGGTCCGGCTGGTCGCCGCCGACCAGGGGCTGCCGTGCACGGTGAGCGCCCGTACCTTCAAGGGCACGCATGTCGCCGTCCATCTCCAGCCCGCGGACGGACCGCGCCTGGAGGCGGCCTGCGCGCTGCGCGACGCGCCGGAGACCGGGGACACGGTGGGTGTCGAGTTCGACGCGGCCGACATCGTCGTACTGGACTGACCGGCGCGGCCGAATCCATGGGGGCCTGCCGCCGGGCGCGGCCGAATTCATGGGGTCCGGCCGGTGGGCGCGGCTTAGGGTGAGGCCATGACTTTGCTCGCGCATGACCGCTACTGCGATGAAATCGCCCTCCAGACCGAGCAGTTGAGGGCCGTGGTGACCTCCGGGGCCGATCTGTCGGCGACCGTGCCGACCTGCCCGGACTGGTCGCTGGAAGAGCTGGTACGCCATATGGGCGGCGCCCTGCGCTGGGTGGACACGCTGGTGCGCGCCCGGGCGCAGGAGAACATCCCCTGGGACCAGGTGCCGCTCGGTGCCGGGCCGGAGGAGCGGGGGGACGCGGTCGCCCTGGACAAGTGGCTGGCGGAGAGCGGCGAGCGGGTCGTCGCGGCGCTGCGCGAGGCCGGCCCCGACGCGGCGGTGTGGAGCTGGAAGGGCGAGCCGACCGCCGGGTTCTGGGCCCGCCGGATGACCCATGAGATCACCGTGCACCGCGCGGACGCGGTCCTCGCCGCCGGGCAGGGCTACACGGTGGCGCCGGAGATCGCGGCCGACGCGATCGACGAGTGGCTCGGCATCATCGGCTTCATCCAGCAGCACCGGGGCGATGACAAGCGCTTCCGGCTGGAGGGGCCCATGCGCTCCATCCATCTGCACGCCACCGACGCCGGCCCGGAGCTGAACGCCGAGTGGCTGCTGGAGTTCGGCGCGGAGGGCGTGCGCTGGCGCCGCGGCCACGAGAAGGCGACGGTCGCGCTGCGCGGACCGCTCACCTCGGTCATGCTCGCCTTCTACCGGCGGCTGCCGCTGGACACCCCCGGCCTGGAGGTGCTGGGCGAGCGCGAGGTGCTGGAGTCCTGGCTGGGCTGGACCACCTTCGGCTGAGCCGCGCGGCGGTGGGGCCCGCCCCCGAAACTCCTGGTGTCCTCGGGGGCGGGCCGGACGCTCAGCCGTTGCCGCGTGCTCCGCGGCGGCGCAGGCCGAAGAAGACCGCACAGCCGCCGACGACGACCAGCGCTGCCGCGATTCCGGCGATCAGCGGCATGTTGGAGTCGGCGCCGGTCTCGGCGAGGTTCGAGCTGCCGGCCGCCGGGGACGGCGCGTTGCTCGGGGCGCCCGCCGGGGCCGGGCTGGACACCGACGCCGACGAGGTCGGGGTCGGCGTCGCGGACTCGGCAGGCGCGGACGCGGACGCGGACAGGGAGGGGGCCGGGGCCGAGGGGGTGGGAGCCGAGGGGGTCGGCGTCGCGGTGTCGGTCGTACAGGCGGCGGCCGGGGTGGTGAGCTGCCCCGCCAGGTCCTGGTCGACCGGGCCGGCCGTGACATGGACGCGGTAGGTGTTCTTCGGCTGCCAGTTCTCCGTGAAGGTGACGGAGGTGCCCGCGGCCGATCCCTTCACCTGCTGCTGACCGATCTGCTTCTCGACTCCGCCGGCGTTCTCGCGGAACAGCGTGACGGTTGCCGGGGTGGCGCCCTTGTCCGTGTCGGTGACGACGATGACGCCCTTGCCGTCGGCGCACTTGGCCTCGGCCTTGAAATCCGAGATGTCGCACGCGAGTGCCTGGCCGGCGATGCCGAGGGCGAGCGCGGCCGTCGCGGAGGCGACACCCAGCACGCGCACGGAACGGCGTGCGCTGCGGAGAGTTATGGACACGTTTGTCCTTTACAGAGCATATGTGCGGGGGGTTTCGGGGAGGCTCACTGGTCTATAAGCGCCCCGCGAGCAGTGTCAACGCATATGCCTGTGACGGGAGTTGGCTTTACCTGCTTATTAATCGCTCATGTGTTTGCTCTCGGCCGCGTTGCGTGCGTGATGCGTGTGTGGTGGGTGCGGCTGGGCGGGCGCGGGGTGCGCCCGCCCGTGCCGGGCATGCCGGGGCGGGGTCAGCCCTGGACGGCGGCCGGGTCCATCCAGATGACCTCCCAGGTGTGGCCGTCGAGGTCGTCGAAGGCGCGGCCGTACATGAAGCCGTGGTCCTGGGTCTCGCCGCTCGGGGTGCCGCCCGCGGCGAGCGCCTTGTCGACCAGCTCGTCGACCTTCTCGCGGCTCTCGGCGCTGAGGGCGACCAGCACCTCGCTGGTCGTCGTGGCGTCGGCGATCTCCTTCTTGGTGAAGGTCGCGTAGAACGGCTTGGTGAGCAGCATCGCGACGATGGTGTCGCTGATCACCACCGAGGCCGCCTTCTCGTCGCTGAACTGCGGGTTGATCGTGTAGCCCAGCTCCGTGAAGAACTTCTTCGAGGCGTCGAGGTCGTTCACGGGCAGGTTTACGAAGATCATCTGCTGGTACATGGTGGGCCCTTCCCCATCGGTGTCGATCGTTTCGCCTGGGTAGACCGGCGGCCCGCGCCGAACTCATCGGCGGGCCCGGAAATTTCTTCGATCTTTTTTACGGCGGTCCGCCGGCGCGCCGCTCAGCCGGCCACCGGCAGCGCCGCCAGCGCGGCGATCAGCAGGGTGAGCGGCCCGAACAGGGCCAGCAGGGCGGCGGCGCGAAGGGCCGCCGCGGCGCGCAGCATCGTCGCCGGTGCGCCGAGCCGGAGCAGGGCGGCGGTGGTGTCGGCGCGGCTCTGCCGGGCTTCCACGGCCGCGGTGAGCAGGGTGGCGACCGTGCAGCCGGTGACCAGGAGCCCGCCGAGGGTGGTCAGCGGGCCGAAGGAGGGCAGGGGGCGGTCGTACAGGGTGGTCATGGCGTAGCCGGTGGCCGCGACCGCGCAGACGACGCCGAGGGGGCGGCCGATCCGGGTGGCCTCCGTCATCAGCACCCGGCCGGCGAGGAGGCGCAGGGCGCCGGGCCGGACGGACTGGAGGAGACGGCCGCAGAGGTGGGTGAGGCCGGGGGCGGCCAGCACCAGACCGGTGGCGGTGAGGAGGCGGCTGAGCAGGACGACGAGGCCGGAGTGGGGGGCGTAGGGGTGGAGGGCCAGGCCGGTGGCGAGCAGCGCGATGCCCCAGGGGAGACCGGTGGGGTTCTGGGCGTCGGGGGTGGGGGGCGTTGGGGCGGTTAGGCTGGCCGCCGCCTGGTAGGGGGGCATGGCGCTGCCAGGGTCCGCAGCTTCCGCCCCAGCTGCGGGACTGTCCGCCGGGTGCGTGGGTGACGGGGGGCTGTCCGAACCCGTTCGTACCGTCACGGTGGCCGAGCCGGCCGTGGAATGCGCCTGGGCGTAGGTGCGGCTCGCATTGCTGGCGCGCGGCCCGGCGGCGGGGCCGGTTGCGGGGTCCGGGTGGGCCGGGGTGTCGTCCGGGCCCGCGGCTCCCGTCTCGGTGGTGGGGCCGGGCGCGGGGTGCGCGTGGGGCTCGGTGCGGTCCGGTGACTCAGGGTGGTCCGGGCCCGATCGCGCCGTACCGGCGGCGGGCATGGCCGCGGAATGCGTGCGCGGCGGAGCGCCCTCCCCGTCCGCACCTTCCGGCTGACCGGCGTGATCGGTCACAAAGCCCGTGCCGGCCGGGGCGTCGGCCGAGTCCGTCTCTGCCCATCCGACCACGGAATCGCCGCGGGCCGGGATGTCGTCCGCGTCCCTGCCTCCTCGCCCGGCCACGGAATCCGCGTGGGCCGCGGAGCCGTCGGCACCCCCGCGCGCCGGGGTGTCGTCGGCACCCCTCTTGCCGTTCGCCGGGCGGCGGGTGCCCGCGCGGAAGCGGCCGTAGGCGCCGAATGTCTCCTTCGGTGGGGTCTTGCTGGAGGCGCCGAAGCGGCCGAAGTGGCGGGGGTGCTGGGCCGGGGGCCGGGGGTCCTTGGGGCGGAGGGTCAGGGCCACCGTGACCGTGGCGGTCGCCGGGAGCAGGGCCAGCAGGGTGAGGGAGGCCGGGAGGGGCAGCGGGCGGCCCGCGGCCAGGAAGTCCGTGGCCGCGCCGTCGAAGGGCAGGCCCGTCAGATCGCCGCGGAGGTGGAGGAAGACGAGCAGGGCCAGCAGCGAGCCCAGGGTGCAGGACAGGGCCGTGGTCAGCGACGCGATCGCCATCATGCGGGCGGGGCCGAGGCCGACGGCGGACAGGCCGGAGCGCGGCCGGGTGCTCGGGTCGGTGCGGGCGACGGCGAGCGCGAGGTACACGGTGGCGGCCAGCGGCACCACGCACCAGGCCAGCCGCAGCGCGGCGGCGCCCGCGGCCTCGGGGTGGTTCAGGGCGTAGCCGAGGCAGGACAGCAGGAGGAAGCCGGTGCCGGCCGAGGCCGCGGTGACCAGCAGGCGGCGCAGCTGGACGGCGGGCCGGGCGGCGCGGGTCAGACGGAGAGCGAGCACGCGGCCCGGCCTTCCGGTTCGGCGGTGTCCGGCAGCTGGACGGTGTGCACGCGACGGCCGTCGAGCAGGGTCACCGTGCGGTCGGCGAGGGCGGCGGTGTCCGGGTCGTTCGTGGCGAGGACGACCGTGATGCCGTGCGAGCGGGCCGCCGTGGTGAGGGTGCGCAGCACATGGGTGCGGTCGGCGCGGTGCAGCGGGGCCGTCGGCTCGTCGGCGAACAGCACGGTCGGGGTCGTGGCCAGCGCCCGGGCGATCGCCACGCGCTGGCGTTCGGCCTGCTGGAGTTCGTGCGGGCGGTTGCGGGCGCGGTCGCCGATGTCGAGGCGTTCCAGCCACTCCAGCGCCGCCACCTTGGCCCGGCGGCGGCCGGAGCCGCGGAGCATGAGGGGGAGCGCGGCGTTCTCCCAGACGTTCAGCTCGGGCACCAGGACCGGCTCGGGGTCGATCCAGCCGAAGCGGTTGCGGCGCAGCCGTTCGCGGGCGATCGGGCCGAGGGTGTGGACGGGCGCGCTGTTGAACCAGACCTCGCCGGTGCGCACCCGCACCAGCCCGGACAGACAGCGCAGCAGGGTCGTCTTGCCGCAGCCGCGCGGCCCGGTGACGGCGAGGATCTCGCCCTCCCGCACACCGAGCGAGACCCCGGCCAGCCCGGGGGAGCCGTCGGGGTGCCTGAAGTGCAGCGAGCGTGCCCAGAGCACGTCGTTGTCCGGCGGGGCCTCCATGGGCGTACACCTCGGTTCTGATCCGTTTCCCCGTGCCTTTTCCTCCGTGTGGGGGAACGAAAGGCTGGGCCGATCGGTCACTGGCACGCTAGGCAGGCGGCGACAGGAGCCCGGACAGCACACGGCCCCGGGCCGCCGTTCTCACTCGAACGGACGGCACCGGGGCCGGGGTCGATCAGCCGGTCGGATGATCAGAGCTTGGTCCACGCCTCCGTGAGGGTGGCCCGCAGGATCTGCTCGATCTCGTCGAAGGTCTCCTGGTTGGAGATCAGCGGCGGGGCGAGCTGGACGACCGGGTCGCCGCGGTCGTCGGCACGGCAGTACAGGCCGTTGTCGAACAGCGCCTTGGAGAGGAAGCCGTACAGGACGCGCTCGGTCTCCTCCTCGTTGAAGGACTCCCGGGTGTTCTTGTCCTTCACCAGCTCGATGCCGTAGAAGAAGCCGTTGCCGCGGACGTCGCCGACGATCGGCAGGTCGTGCAGCTTCTGGAGGGTCTGGAGGAAGGCGCCCTCGTTGTCCAGCACGTGCTGGTTGAGGCCCTCGCGCTCGAACAGGTCGAGGTTGGCGAGGCCGACCGCCGCCGACACCGGGTGGCCGCCGAAGGTGTAGCCGTGCAGGAAGGTGTTGTCGCCCTTGTAGAACGGCTCGGCGAGCCGGTCGGAGATGATGCAGGCGCCGATCGGGGAGTAGCCCGAGGTCATGCCCTTGGCGCAGGTGATCATGTCCGGGACGTAGTCGAACTTGTCGCAGGCGAACATGGTGCCGAGACGGCCGAAGGCGCAGATGACCTCGTCCGACACGAGCAGCACGTCGTACTTGTCGCAGATCTCGCGGACCCGCTGGAAGTAGCCGGGCGGGGGCGGGAAGCAGCCGCCCGCGTTCTGGACGGGCTCCAGGAACACGGCCGCGACGGTGTCGGGGCCCTCGAAGAGGATCTGCTGCTCGATCTGGTCGGCGGCCCAGCGGCCGAAGGCGACCGGGTCGTCACCGAAGATCGGCGCGCGGTAGATGTTGGTGTTCGGCACCTTGTGCGCGCCGGGGACCAGCGGCTCGAAGGGGGCCTTCAGGCCGGGCAGACCGGTGATGGACAGGGCGCCCTGCGGGGTGCCGTGGTAGGCGACCGCACGCGAGATGACCTTGTACTTGGTGGGCTTGCCGACCAGCTTGAAGTACTGCTTGGCGAGCTTCCAGGCCGTCTCGACGGCCTCGCCGCCGCCGGTGGTGAAGAAGACCTTGTTCAGGTCGCCCGGGGCGTAGTCGGCGAGCCGCTCGGCCAGCTCGACGGCCTTGGGGTGGGCGTACGACCACACCGGGAAGAAGGCCAGCTCCTGCGCCTGCTTGAACGCGGTCTCGGCGAGCTCCGTACGGCCGTGACCGGCCTGGACCACGAACAGACCCGCGAGGCCGTCGAGGTACCGCTTGCCCTTGTCGTCGAAGATGTAGGTGCCCTCACCCCGGACGATGGTGGGGACGGGGGACTTCTCGTACGAGGACATGCGGGTGAAGTGCATCCACAGGTGGTCGTACGCGGTGCGGCTGAGGTCCTTGGTGCTCACGGTTATCGGGTCCTCACGGTTATCGGGTTCCCCACATGTAGGTCTGCTTCTTCAGCTTCAGGTAGACGAAGCTTTCGGTGGAGCGCACCCCGGGCAGGGCTCGGATGCGTTTGTTGATGACGTCCAGCAGGTGGTCGTCGTCCTCGCACACGATCTCGGCGAGGATGTCGAACGAGCCCGCGGTCATCACCACGTACTCGACTTCCGACATGTCAGTCAGCGCGTCGGCGATCGACTCGACATCGCCCTCGACGTTGATCCCGACCATCGCCTGCCGGCGGAAGCCCACGGTGAGCGGGTCCGTGACGGCGACGATCTGCATCACGCCCTGGTCCAGCAGCTTCTGCACGCGCTGGCGCACGGCCGCCTCCGACAGGCCGACGGCCTTGCCGATCGCGGCGTACGGCCGGCGGCCGTCCTCCTGGAGCTGCTGAATGATGGCGAGGGACACGGCATCCAGCTGGGGGGTGCCGTTCCTGGACTCGCGGGACGAGTCCCTCTGGTCTGCGCTTCGACTGGCCACGACCTCACTGTGCACGAGGTCTCGACAGTTTTGCAAGCCCCAAGCGATGAAATTCGTTGTTTACGAGATCGAACCTTGCGGATTTCGCAGAACTGGTGGCGATGGGGGTGTTGAAAACGTGGACCGGGCGGCTAGGGTGGGTGTCTCAGTGAGTGGACAGTGTTGAACCAGATCAGGAGGCCGGCAGTGAGCACCGAGCTGCGTCGTCTGCGCAACTACATCGACGGTGAGTTCCGGGACGCCGCCGACGGACGGACCACCGAGGTGGTCAACCCCGCGACGGGCGAGGCGTACGCGACCGCGCCGCTGTCCGGCGAGGCGGATGTGAACGCCGCCATGGAGGCCGCCGCCCGCGCCTTCCCGGCCTGGCGCGACACCACCCCGGCCGAGCGCCAGAAGGCCCTCCTCAAGATCGCCGACGCCTTCGAGGAGCGCGCCGAGGAACTGATCGCGGCCGAGGTGGAGAACACGGGCAAGCCCATCGGGCTCACCCGCTCCGAGGAGATCCCGCCGATGGTCGACCAGATCCGCTTCTTCGCGGGCGCGGCGCGGATGCTGGAGGGCCGCTCGGCCGGCGAGTACATGGAGGGGATGACCTCGATCATCCGCCGTGAGCCGGTCGGCGTCTGCGCGCAGGTCGCGCCGTGGAACTACCCGATGATGATGGCCGTGTGGAAGTTCGCGCCGGCCATCGCCGCGGGCAACACGGTCGTCCTGAAGCCCTCGGACACCACCCCGGCGTCCACGGTCCTGATCGCGGACATCATCGGGTCCATCCTCCCCAAGGGCGTCTTCAACGTCGTCTGCGGCGACCGGGACACCGGCCGTCTGATGGTCGAGCACGACATCCCGGCGATGGCCTCCATCACCGGCTCGGTCCGCGCGGGCATGTCCGTCGCCGAGTCCGCCTCCAAGGACCTCAAGCGGGTCCACCTGGAGCTGGGCGGCAAGGCCCCGGTCGTGGTCTTCGAGGACACCGACATCGACAAGGCCGTCGAGGACATCTCGGTGGCGGGCTTCTTCAACGCCGGCCAGGACTGTACGGCCGCCTGCCGCGTCCTCGTCCACGAGTCCATCCACGACGAGTTCGTGGCCGCGCTGGCGAAGGCCGCGGAGGAGACCAAGACCGGCCGGCCGGACGACGAGGACGTGCTGTACGGCCCGCTCAACAACCCCAACCAGCTCAAGCAGGTCGAGGGCTTCATCGAGCGGCTGCCCGCCCACGCGCGCGTGGAGGCCGGCGGCAAGCGCGTCGGCGACAAGGGCTACTTCTTCGCGCCGACCGTGGTCTCCGGCGTCAAGCAGGACGACGAGATCATCCAGCAGGAGGTCTTCGGCCCGGTCATCACCGTCCAGTCCTTCTCGGACGAGGACCAGGCCGTCGCGTACGCGAACGGCGTCGACTACGCGCTCGCCTCCTCGGTGTGGACCAAGGACCACGCGCGCGCGATGCGCATGTCCAAGAAGATGGACTTCGGCTGCGTGTGGATCAACACCCACATCCCGCTGGTTGCCGAGATGCCGCACGGCGGCTTCAAGAAGTCCGGCTACGGCAAGGACCTGTCGGCGTACGGCTTCGAGGACTACACGCGCATCAAGCACGTGATGACGTCCCTGGGCGAGTAGCGCTCCGCCGGGGTCGGCCGCTCTTCGGCTGTGGGTGCGCTGCGGCTTGTCGCGTCCGCGTGGCGGAGCCGCATGGCGACACAGCCCCGCGCCCCTGGATCGGCCGTCCCCACCGACACACAAAAGCGCGGTCCCCGGCAGGTTCACCTCCCTGCCGGGGGCCGCGCTGTCTCGTTTCCCCGGGCGAAGTCCGGCCCCTGCTCGGTCGGTTCGAGCCGTGCCGCCCGCTCCCGGTCCGACTGATCGACAAGGTGTCCGGCAGGCCGGGGCTTGCTCGACGCAGCGTCGATTGTGACTCCGCCGCGGGGAGCGGCATCCTTCCGGGGTGCCCCAGACTCCTTCTCGTACGACCCCGATGTCCCGCCGCTCCCTCCTGCGCGCCCTCGGCGGCACCGCCGCGCTCGGTGCCCTGGCCGGCTGCGGGGTGCCCGCCGCCTATGTCGGGCCCGGCGACCGGGCCGTCGCCGACGAGTCCGTGGCCGACAAGAAGCTGACCTGGGCGAACTGGCCGCTGTACATCGACACCGATGACAATGACCCGAACCGGCGGCCCACCCTGGAGGCGTTCCAGAAGCGCACCGGGATCTCCGTGGACTACGCCGAGGAGATCAACGACAACGACGAGTTCTTCGGCAAGATCAGCCCCGCGCTGATGAACCACCAGTCCACCGGCCGCGATCTGATCGTCGTCAGCGACTGGATGTGCGCGCGGTTCGTCCGGCTCGGCTGGGTGCAGGAGATGGACCGGGCCCGGCAGCCGAACGTGGCGAGGAACCTGGACCCGCTGCTCCGCTCGCCCGCCTTCGACAAGGGCCGCCGCTTCACGGTGCCCTGGCAGTCCGGGATCACCGGCATCGCCTACAACCACCGCAAGCTCGGCCGGGAGATCCGGCGGGTGTCCGACCTGTGGGCGAGCGACCTCAAGGGCCGGGTGACCCTGCTGTCCGGCCTCGACGAGGCGTTCGCGCTGCTGATGCAGGGCAACGGCGTGGACATCACCCGGTGGACCGCCGACGACTTCCACCGGATCTGCGACCAGGTGGAGCGCGAGGTGCGCCGCGGCCAGATCCGCCGCTTCACCGGCAACGACTACACCAAGGACCTGGTCAGCGGGGACGTCCTCGCCTGCCAGGCCTACTCCGGCGATGTCATCCAGCTCCAGGCCGACAACCCCGACATCCGCTTCGTCGTCCCCGAGGAGGGCGCCGAGCTGTGGTCGGACTCCCTGATGATCCCCGACCGGGCCCGCCACAAGGCGGCCGCCGAGCGCCTGATCGACTACTACTACACCCCCGAGGTCGCCGCCCGGCTCGCCGCCTGGGTCAACTACGTCTGCCCGGTGCCGGCCGCCAGGGAGATCCTGGCGGCCGCCAAGGACAAGGACACGGCGGCCCTCGCCGACAACCGGCTCGTCTTCCCCGACTCCACGATGCGTCAGCGCCTCGCGATCGCCCGGGACATCACGTCCACGGAACGCCTGGAGTTCGCCAAGCGCTGGAACCGCATCGTGGGCCTGTGAGCGGCTACCGGGCCAGTGCCGTCGGCCGGTGCAGCCGGGTCAGCTTCCCGGGGTTGGCGACGGCGTGGATCCGGGTGATCCGGCCGTCCGCCACCTCCAGGGTCACCGCGGCCCGCTGACCGTCCGACTCGACCCGGGCCGCCGGGGCGCCGTTGAGCCAGACGGGCGTCACCGTGCGGCCCGGACGCGCGAGGACCGCCGCCACCAGCGCGGCGCCGTGCAGCGGAGCGGGGGCCGCGCTCGCCCGGCCGCCGCCGTCGGCGACGAAGACCACGTCCGGGGCCAGGACGTCCATCAGGTCCTGCACCTTGCCGGTGCGCAACGCGGCCAGGAACCGGTCCACCACCTGCTGCTGCTCCGCGCGGCTCACCCGCGTCCGGGGCCGCCGGGCCGCCACGTGCGTCCGCGCCCGGCGGGCCGTCTGCCGTACCGCGGCCGCGGACCTGCCGACGGCCTCGGCGATCTCGTCGTACGGCATCTCGAAGAC
The DNA here is from genome assembly GCF_042672505.1 of Streptomyces sp. NPDC127190. Classification (NCBI taxonomy): domain Bacteria; kingdom Bacillati; phylum Actinomycetota; class Actinomycetes; order Kitasatosporales; family Streptomycetaceae; genus Streptomyces; species Streptomyces sp. NPDC127190. Next base: position 107,837 of record NZ_JBHXVE010000001.1, on the reverse strand, counting down.
CTCGCGGAGCACGAACACCGCCCGTTCCAGGGGCCCGAGGGTCTCCAGGACGGTCAGCATCGCGATCGAGACGCTCTCCGCGAGTTCGATGTCCTCGGCGACATCGGGGCTGGTCAGCAGCGGTTCCGGCAACCACTCGCCGACATAGTCCTCGCGTCTGCGGGACAGCGAGCGCAGCCGGTTGAGCGCCTGCCGGGTGACCACCCGGACCAGATAGGCCCGGGGGTCGCCCACTCGCGCCGGGTCCACGCCGGCCCACCGCAGCCAGGACTCCTGGAGCACGTCCTCCGCGTCGGCCGCGGAGCCGAGCATCTCGTAGGCGACGGTGAACAGCAGGCTGCGATGGGTGACGAAGGGATCCGCCGGTACGTCGGTCATGCCGTCGGGGCCAGCGGGATCGCACAGGCGTCGGAGAAGCCCTGCGAGGTGACGCCGTTGGCGACGTTGGCCCGGGTCGCCAGATTGACGAAGGCGACGAACGCGGTCAGCTCGGCCATCGCCGCGGGGCCGAGCCGCTCCAGCAGGCTCGCGTACTGCTCGTCGGTCACGGTCGGCGGGGTGTTCGTCATGGCCTCGGCGTACTCCATCACATCCCGCTCCAGCGGCGTGAACACGTCCGAGACCCGCCAGCGCGGCACCTGGCTCGCCTTGGTCAGGTCCAGGTTCTCGTTCTGTGCCTGGAAGTAGCCGACGTCCAGGCACCAGCTGCACCCGACCTGCGCCGCGACCGCCATGTGCGCGAACGACTTCAGGCTCGTGTCGGCCGCGCTCCAGGCGCCCACCTTGGCGCCGAACTCCAGGTTGGCCTGGGCGACTTCGGGGGCGTGCCAGGTCACCTCGACATTCTCCGGGACGGCACCCAACTGCTGGAGCATCATCTCCCGCAGCTCGGCGGGAAGCTCGGCCTTCGGAAGGCGTGGCGTCATCGTCTGTCTCCTCATGGCTGGTGCGTCCGACGCGTACGCCATGAAGACACCGCCCGGTCTGCGGATGTGACACACGGGGCAGTGAGCAGGGTGCGCAGATCCACGACCCGGTAGCCGCGGGCGGTGACCCCGTCGAGGATCAGCGGCAGCGCCCGGGCGTCGATCACCTCGCTTCCGCCGTCGGCCGCACCGACATGCATCTCCACGATCGCCCCCGGCCGCAGCGCCTCCCTCACCCGGCCCACCGCGCGGTCCACGGTCATCCCGCCCCCGCTGCCCATCCACCCGTTGGTGTCCTTGGTGAACTCGATGTCGGCGAAGCCGAGTTCGTTGACGTTGTGGAGGTGGGCGGGCGTGGTCTCGCTGTAGGGGAAGCGGAAGAACGGGGTCAGCGCCCGGCCCGCCCCGGCCCGGCGCAGCGCGCGGTCCGCCGCCCGCACCTCCCGGGCACCGGCCGCGGCGGACAGGCCCGTGAAGTGGGGGTGGCTGTAGGAGTGGTTGCCGAGCCCGTGTCCCGCCGCCGCGATCCGCCGGACGGCCTCGGGGTGGCGGTCGGCGAAGTCGCCGGTCAGGAAGAAGACGGCCGGGGCGGACCGGCGGGCCAGCTCGCCGAGGACGCGGTCCAGTCCGGCCGTGTTCCAGGCCGCGTTGAAGCTCAGCGCGACGACCCGCTCCCGGGTGCGCAGGACGCGGTTCTCCGAGCCGAACAGGGACCGCAGACAGTCCTCGCCTTCGCCGGAGGCCGCTACCGGACCTGCCGTCACAGCCGTCAGTACGCCGGACAGCCCGGCCGTCAGGAGCAGTCGGCGGGAGACAGCGGGGTGGCGCTCGGCGCCCGGGGATCGCGTCGTCATACCGGCACCATCGGACGCCCGCCGCCCTCCCTTGAGCGTCCCCGCACCCAGCGTATTGCTGCTCCAGTAGCTTTCCCCGGCTGCATTAGCGTGCCGACACCGCCCGCACCCACCCGGGCGGCCGCTCAGCTGCCGAGCAACCGGAGGTCGTCCATGCCCCGAGAGGCGCCGTACCTGGCCGTGGCCGACGCGCTGCGCGCCCGGATCCTGGCGGGGGAGTGGGAGATCGGGGCGCGTCTGCCGTCCCGGGCGCGGCTCGCCGAGGCGTACGGGGTCGGGCGCAATGTGATGCAGCGGGCCGTGGACCGGCTGATCGGCGAGGGGCTGCTCGAAGGACGCGCGGGCTCCGGGACGTACGTCCGTGTCCCCCGCGAGCGCCTGCGCATGGTGCGCTCCCGCCACCGCGACCGGCCGGGCGGCTACCGGCCCTCCCCGCCCTGCACGGCGGAACGCGGCCGGGCCGGTGCCTGGGACGCGCACAGCCAGGTGCGGGTCCCGGCGCCCGAGGCGATCGCCGAGCGGCTGGCCGTCCGGCCCGGCGACCCGTGCGTCACCACGCACTACGAGTTCCTCGCCGACGGACTGCCCGTCCAGCTGTCCGAGTCCTGGGAACCCCTGGCGATCACGGGCGGCACCCCGGTCGTTCTCCCCGAGAAGGGCCCGCTCGCGGGCAAGGGCGTCGTCGCGCGCATGCGCTCCATCGGCGTCGTGGTGGAAACGGTCGTGGAACTGCCCCGCCCGGCCCGGGCCACCCCCGAGCAGGCGCATCTGCTGGGCATCGCCGTCGGGGACCTGGTGCTCCGGATCGAGCGGATCATCTACGACACCGGCGGCCGGCCGGTGGAGACCGCCGACATCGTGATCCCGGACGCGCGCCGGGAGGTGGTCTATGAGTTCGGCGTCGACACCCTCGCCCTCCCGACTCGGCCTTCTGCGTGACCACCGGGACTTCCGGCGCCTGTTCGCCGCGACGGCCCTCGGCCAGCTCGGCGACCGCGTCCTCTTCCTCGCCCTGCCACTGGTGGCGGTCGAGGCGCTGCACGCGGGCGCGCTGCGGACCGGGCTGCTGAGTACGGCGACCATGGCGGGCTCGTTGCTGGTCGGCCTCCCGGCCGGCGCCTGGGTGGACCGCCGGCGGAAACGCACCGTCCTGATCGGCGCCGACCTCGTCCGCGCGCTGACCCTGCTGACCGTGCCGGTCGCCTGGGGAACCGGCACGCTGACCATGGGACTGCTGTACGCCGTCGCCCTGGTCCACGGCCTGCTGACGGTCCTCTTCGACGTGGCCTACGTCAGTTGGCTGCCGCATCTGGTGGGGCGCCGGAACCTGGTCGAGGCCAACGCGCGGCTCTCCGCCGTCCGCTCGGCGACGAGCATCGGCGGACCGGCGCTGGCGGGGCCCCTGGTCGGCTGGTGCGGGGCGCCGCTCGCGCTGCTGGCGAGTTCGGCGGGGATGGCGCTGTCGGGCCTGCTGGCGACCGCCATCCGCGGACGGGAGGAGAAACCCGGGCCGGGTGAAGAGCAGCGTCGCCGCTTCGGCCGGGAGATCGCGGAAGGGCTCGCCTTCGTCCTCCGGTCACCCGTGCTGCGGGCGACCATGGCGACGGACGCGGTGTTCAACGTCTTCCTCGCCCTCTACCAGGCCATGCTCATGATCTTCCTCGCCCGGCAGCTGGGGCTCTCCTCCTTCGGCATCGGCCTGCTGCTGTCGGGGATGGGCTGCGGCGGACTGCTGGGCGCGCTGGTCGCGGGCAGGGTCGCGGCGCGGGTCGGACCGGGCCGCGTGATCGGCCTCGCCCCGCTGCTCACCTGCCCGTCGGCGGCCCTGCTGCCCTGGGCCCGCCCGGGGCACTGGACCCTGTACGCCGCCGGTGCCGGCCTCGCCCTTCTCTCCCTCGGCGGAGTCGTCCGCCTGGTGGCCCAGGCAAGCCTCCAGCAGACCGCCACACCGGACGCCCTCCTGGGCCGTATGAGCGCGACGGCCCGCTTCCTGTCCTGGGGCGGCCTGGCGCTCGGCGCCCTCGCGGGCGGAGCGACCGGGGCCGCCATCGGAACCGCCCCCACGCTCTGGCTCGGCGCAACCGGCATGACGTTGAGCGGACTTCCGGCGCTCCTCGGTCCCGTGCGGGCCGATGCCCGGCGCAAGAGCCTTTTGAACACGTTCAATTAGGGGCGTACGCTGCCCTCATGAGCGACAGAGCCGCCCTGCTCAAGGGCATTCGCGTCTGGTTGGGCCTCTTCGTCGTGTGCCTCGTCCTCAGCGGGGCCACGGCCTTTCCCTTGGTTCACGAACTGCGCTGGACCGAGAGCGCGTTGCGGGCGTTGTCCGTGCCGGAGCACCTGCCCGGGCTGATGGCGTGGATCACCCGCGTCCGGCAGGGACTCGACTCCGTCGACGCCACGTACCCCTTCGTGCTGTACGGCACGGACTGGCTGGCCTTCGCCCATCTCGTCATCGCGGTCGCCTTCTACGGCGTGTACCGGGACCCCGTCCGCAACATCTGGGTCGTCGAGTTCGGGATGATCGCCTGCGCAGGGATCATCCCGCTCGCCCTCGCCTGCGGACCGATCCGGGGCATCCCCTTCTGGTGGAGCGTGATCGACATGTCCTTCGGGGTGTTCGGTGTGATCCCGCTGTACGTCCTGCGGAAGAAGATCAAGCGGCTGGAGGAGCTCGTCGCGCCGGACCCGGCCGGTGCTGTGGCTGCGTGAGGGCCGCGAGGGCGATCCGCGGCGCAGACTCTAGCCGCCGTTGCGCAGGGCGTGCAGCGCGTCGATGCGGTTGGTGGTGATGGAGTCGACGCCCAGGTCCAGCAGGCGGCGCAGCGAGCGGCGGGTGTCCGGGGTCCAGACGGAGAGGAGATGGCCGTCGCGGTGGACACGGGCCGCGAGGTCGCGGCTCACCAGCGAGAAGCGGTAGTTGAGCCAGCGCGGCCGGATCGCGGCCAGCAGCGCGGGCCGGGGCGGGGCGAGGGTCGTCCAGGTCAGGGCGATCTCGGCGGCCGGGTCGGCGGCCCGCACGGCGAGCATCGCCTCGGCGCCGGCGCAGTAGTACACCCGCTCCCGGGCCCCGCTCTGCCGGACCACGTCCATCACCCGGTCCACCACGCGCCGCGAGACCCGTCCGCACAGGTCCACCATCACCCGGCTCTCCCCGGTCGCGGCCAGCGCCTCCGCCAGGGTCGGCACCCCGCCCGCCGTGAGTCCGCGCACCTCCTCGGCGGACAGGGCGGTCAGCGGGCGGTCGATCTCCCACAGCCGCCGGAGGGTCTCGTCGTGCAGCAGCACGGGCACGCCGTCACGGCTGAGCCGTACGTCGATCTCGACCGCGTCCGCGCCCCGGTCGAGCGCGGAACGCAGCGAGGCGACGGTGTTCTCACGGAAACGGTAGGGGTCGCCGCGATGGGCCACGGCGGTCAGCGTCTGCATGGCCCCATTGTGCGGTGCGTCAGGAGGCGAGCCAGGTGGCGGTGTACGTGTCGATCTCCGCGGCGATCCGTGCCTTGCCCTCCGGTTCCAGGAAGGACGCCTCGACCGCGTTCCTGGCGAGGTCGGCCAGGCCCCGCTCGTCCAGGTCGAGCAGGCGGGCGGCCACCGCGTACTCGTTGTTCAGGTCGGTGCCGAACATCGGCGGGTCGTCCGAGTTGATCGTCACCAGCACACCGGCGCGGACGAACTCCCTGACCGGGTGCTCGTCCAGGGTGCGCACCGCGCGGGTGGCGATGTTCGAGGTCGGGCAGACCTCCAGCGGGATGCGCCGCTCGGCGAGGTGCGCGAGCAGCTTCGGGTCCTGCGCGGAGCTGGTGCCGTGCCCGATGCGCTCCGCGCCCAGATGGGTCAGCGCGTCCCAGACGGTCTCCGGGCCGGTCGTCTCCCCGGCGTGCGGCACCGAGCGCAGCCCCGCGGCGATGGCCCGGTCGAAGTAGGGCTTGAACTGCGGCCGGGGCACCCCGATCTCGGGCCCGCCGAGACCGAACGACACCAGCCCCTCCGGCCGGAGCCGGTCGTCGGTGGCGAGCCGCGCCGTCTCCTCGGCCGCCTCCAGCCCGGCCTCTCCCGGGATGTCGAAGCACCAGCGCAGTACGGTCCCGAACTCGGCCTCGGCGGCCTTGCGGGCGTCCTCGATGGCGTCCATGAACGCCTTCGCGTCGATGCCGCGCCGGGTGGACGAGAAGGGGGTGAGGGTCAGCTCGGCGTACCGCACCTGCTGGCGGGCGAGGTCGCGGGCCACCTCGTAGGTGAGCAGCCGGACGTCCTCCGGGGTGCGGATCAGGTCGACCACCGACAGATAGACGTCGATGAAATGGGCGAAGTCGGTGAAGGTGAAGTAGTCGGCCAGGGCCTCGGGGTCGGTGGGCACCCGGGAGTCGCGGTGCCGGGCGGCCAGCTCGGAGACGATGCGCGGGGAGGCGGAGCCGACGTGGTGGACGTGCAGTTCGGCCTTGGGCAGCCCGGCGATGAAGGTCCGCAGATCGCGGTCGGCCGTGCCGGTGGCGGGTACGGAGGTGTCGGTCAAGGGGGTCCTCCCCGGGACGGGCGCCCGCGCGGTGCTACTGCCGGCGGCGGGCGCGGTGATCGGCTGATCGGTTGCGCGCCAACATCGTAGGCCCCGGGCCGCGCCGTACCCCGCTGCCCGTAGCATGACGGGACGTCCAGCAACAGGGGGTCTTCCAGCATGTCCGACGAGTCGGCGTGGTCCGCGCCAGGCGAGTACGGCACCGGCGACCGGTCCACCGCGCCCGGCGTCTCCCTGGACAAGGGGGCGGCTTCCGCGCCCGGCCGGACGGGCCCGGCCCAGGACGCGGTGCACTACCAGGAGACGGTGACCTCGCTGCCCTCGGTACCGGACCCGGCCCCCTGGGCACCGCCCACGGCCGGCCCGTACCCATCCCCGGCACACCCCTCCGCACCCCCGGCGAACCCCTTCGCACCGCCGGCGCCGCAGCCCGCCGCCCAGCAGAACCCGTTCGCGCCGCCCGCCCCCATGGCGCCCGCCGCCGGTGAGCCGGTGCCTCCGCCGCCCATCGCCCCGACCGGCCCCGGCCCGGTGTCGTACGGCTATCCGCCGCAGGCGTCCTATCCGGGCGCGGGCGTGCCCGGCTACCCGATGGCGAACGGCTACGGCTGGTCCGGGATGCCCGCGCAGCCCAGCAACGGCATGGGCACGGCCTCCCTGGTGCTGGGCATCATCTCGGCGGTCGGCTTCCTGCTGTGGCCCGTGGCGCTGATCGTCGGCGTCCTCGCCGTCATCTTCGGCGCCGTCGGCCGGGCGAAGGTCACCCGGGGCGAGGCCACCAACCCGGGCATGGCGCTGGCCGGCATGATCTGCGGCGGCGTGGGCTTCGTCCTGGCCGCCGCCTTCCTCGCGCTCATCATCGCGATGAACGCCTGAGAGCCGCTGTGCACCGCTGAGGCGGGGCGGCGCTGAGGCGGGGCGGCGCTGACCCGCCCCCCCACGGCGCCCCCGGCGTCACCCCGCCGCGGCGAGCCGCTCTCTCGCCTCCATGAGAGCGAACCCCAGCAGGTTGGGCCCCCGCCACCGCTCCGGGTCCATGGCGGCCTCGTCGTCCGCGGTCAGGCCGATCCCCCAGACCCGGTCCACCGGACTGGCCTCCACCAGCACCCGGTCACCGGTGCCGAGCAGGAAGCGACGCAGCTCCTCGTCGGCCGAGAACTTGTGCACGCTGCCCTCGACCACGATCCGGAACCGTTCCCGCTCCCACACCTCCTCGTCGAACCCGCGCACCAGTCGCCCGGCCTTCTTCGCCTCCGCGGGATGCCCGGCCGCCAGCACCCGCCGCAGCGCGTCGGCGTCCCCGAACAGCCGGGCCTTGCCGGCCATCATCCAGTGCTCGGCCGTCGCGTAGTGCTCCCCGTCCACCGCGAACGGTGACGGCCACCACTGACTCAGACAGCTCGCGCCGATCCTGCCGTCCGGCCGCGGCCGGTGCCCCCAGAAGTGGAGGTACTTCACTCGGGTCCCCGCTCCGACCTCCCTGATCAGCGCGTCCACCCCGTCGATCTTTCCCATGCACGCGAGTCTGGCACGCACCACTGACACTCCGTCCGCCCTTTTCCGCCGCGACTCGACACCTGGTCGACAGATTCCGTTGCGTAACCAAAAGGCAACAACGGAATCACTTGTTGCAGTCCTAGTGCTCTGTCAGGATCGGCACTCAAATCGAGCTGGAGCTACGCCACCCACCCCCGTCACGGGGCGTACGGCGGAGGAGAGCGACATGCACAACCCGGGCACCGCCACCCCGGACCGATTTCCCGCCGAGGACACATTCGCCGACGGCGCGCAGTTCATCGCGGGCCGGCTGACGAAGGGCACCTCGGGCCGTCACCACGCCGTGGTCGACCCGGCCACCGGCGCCGAGGTGTACACCTACGAGCTGGCCGGCACCGACGACGTCGACGCGGCCGTCGCCGCCGCCCGGGAGGCCTTCCCGGGCTGGTCCTCGGCCACCCCGGCCGAGCGCTCGGAGGCCCTGCACCGGTTCGCCGCCGTGCTCGCCGACGCCGGCCGTGCCGAGCAGCTGGCGCGCGCGGAGTCCCTCCAGTGCGGCAAGCCGCTCAAGCTCACCCGCGAGTTCGACGTGCCAGGCACCGTGGACAACACCGCCTTCTTCGCGGGCGCCGCCCGGCATCTGGCGGGGCAGTCGGCCGGTGAGTACTCCGGCGACCACACCTCGTACGTCCGGCGCGAGCCGATCGGCGTCGTCGGCTCCATCGCGCCCTGGAACTACCCGCTCCAGATGGCTGCCTGGAAGATCCTCCCGGCGATCGCCGCAGGCAACACGGTCGTACTGAAGCCCGCCGAGCTGACCCCGCTCACCTCGCTGCTGTTCGCGCAGGCCGCGACCGAGGCCGGGATCCCCGACGGGGTGATCAACATCGTCACCGGCACCGGCCGGGAGGCGGGCGAGCATCTCGTCGGCCACCCGGACGTGGCCATGACCTCCTTCACCGGCTCCACCGCGATCGGCAAGCGGGTCGCCGAGGTCGCCACCGCCACCGTCAAGCGGCTCCATCTGGAGCTGGGCGGCAAGGCGCCGTTCGTCGTCTTCGACGACGCCGACCTGACGGCGGCCGTGCACGGCGCGGTCGCGGGGGCGCTCATCAACAGCGGGCAGGACTGCACGGCCGCCACGCGCGCGTACGTCCAGCGACCGCTCTACGACGCCTTCGTCGAGCGGACCGCCGCACTGATGGAGACCGTACGGCTCGGCGACCCCTTCGCCCCCGGCACCGACCTCGGGCCGCTCGTCTCGCACGCCCAGCGGGACCGGGTCGCCGCTTTCGTGGACCGGGCACGCGCCTACGCGCGCGTGGTGACCGGCGGAGAGGCGCCGAAGGGCGAGCTGGAGCGGGGCGCCTACTACCGGCCCACCCTGATCGCCGACGCGGCCCAGGACAGCGAGATCGTCCAGTCCGAGATCTTCGGCCCGGTACTGGTCGTCCTCCCGTTCGACAGTGATGATGAGGGCATCCGGCTGGCCAACGACACCCCGTACGGCCTCGCCGCCTCCGCGTGGACCGGCAACGTCTACCGCGCCAACCGCGCCACCCGTGACCTCCGGGCCGGCTGCGTGTGGATCAACGACCACATCCCGATCATCAGCGAGATGCCGCACGGCGGCTACAAGGCGTCCGGCTTCGGCAAGGACATGTCGGTGTACTCATTCGAGGAGTACACGCAGGTCAAGCACGTAATGTTCGACAATACGGCGGTCGCCGAGAAGGACTGGCACCGCACGATCTTCGGGGACCGGTAGCAGCCGCCGTCCGGCGTCCGCGCCGGACAACGCAAGCGGCCCGGCTGCTGCCGGGTGTGACGTCCCGGCCCTCGACCAGGCCGACCACCCAACCCTCCCGAAAGGGCACCACGCGCATGGAGCAGTACGAGCCCGACCGCCTGACACCGGTCGAAGTCGCCGCCATACGGCGCAGCATGCGGAGCGGCAGGGCCGCCCTGACCCGCCGCTCGCTGCTGCGCGCCTCCGCGGGCGGCGCGCTCGCGGTCGGCGGACTCGGGGCGCTGAGCGCCTGCGGGATCCCCGCGGCGACCAAGACGCAAGGCGGCGTCTCCGCCGACGACCACTCGGCCAAGGAGAAGGTCGTCGACTTCTCCAACTGGCCCGAGTACATCGACGTGGACGACAAGGGCAAGCACCACCCCACGCTCGACGCGTTCGCCCGGCGGACCGGCATCCAGGTCAAGTACACCGAGGACATCAACGACAACGACGAGTTCTTCGGCAAGATCCAGCCGGAACTCGCCGCCGGCCAGGACACCGGCCGCGACCTGGTCGTCCTCACCGACTGGCTGGCCGCGCGCATGATCCGGCTGGGGTACGTCCAGAAACTGGACCCCGCCAACCTGCCGCACGCCTTCGCGAACCTGTCCGACCAGTTCCGCGCGCCCGACTGGGACCCGGGCAGGGCGTACTCGTACCCCTGGCAGGGCATCTCCACCGTCATCGCCTACAACAAGAAGGCGCTCGACGGCATCGAGGTGAAGTCGGTCTCCGACCTCCTCGACAACCCCAGGCTCAAGGGGCGCGTCGGCTTCCTCACCGAGATGCGCGACAGCATCGGCATGACCATGCTCGACATGGGCATCGACCCGGCGAAGTTCACCGCCGACGACTACGACAGGGTGACCGCCCGTCTCCAGAAGGCCGTCGACAAGGGCCAGATCCGCCGCTTCACCGGCAACGACTACACGTCCGACCTCAGCAAGGGCGACTTCGCCGCCTGCATCGCCTGGGGCGGCGACATCGTCCAGCTCCAGGCCGACAGCCCGGACATCGGCTACGTCCTCCCCGACAGCGGCTACATGACGTCGACCGACAACATGCTCATCCCTAACAAGGCGCGTCACAAGACGAACGCCGAGCGGCTCATCGACTACTTCTACGAGCCCGAGCCCGCCGCCGAGCTGGCCGCCTACATCAACTACGTGAGCCCCGTCGCGGGAGTGAAGCCCTATCTCGCGAAAATCGACAAGGAGGCGGCGAACAACCCGCTGATCCTCCCCGACAAGGCCATGCAGGCGAAGTCCCACGCCTTCCGCTCCCTGAGCGCGAAGGAAGAGACGACCTACCAGCAGAAGTTCTCGAAGCTCACAGGGGCGTGACGACGATGACGACACCAGACAACAGCGGCGACGTCCGCCTCTCCGGGATCACCAAGACGTACGGCGCCTTCACCGCCGTACACCCTCTGGACCTGACCGTGCCGCAGGGCTCCTTCTTCGCCCTGCTCGGCGCCTCCGGCTGCGGCAAGACCACCACCCTGCGCATGATCGCGGGCCTGGAGGAGCCCAGCGGCGGCACCGTGCGCCTCGGCGACCAGGACGTCACCCACCTGCCGCCGTACAAACGGCCGGTCAACACCGTCTTCCAGTCCTACGCCCTCTTCCCGCACCTCGACATCTTCGAGAACGTCGCCTTCGGTCTGCGCCGGCGCGGCATCAAGAGCGTGAAGAAGCAGGTCGAGGAGATGCTGGAGCTGGTCCAGCTCGGCGAGCAGGCGCGCAAGAAGCCGCACCAGCTCTCCGGCGGCCAGCAGCAGCGCGTCGCCGTGGCCCGCGCGCTCATCAACCACCCCAAGGTGCTCCTCCTCGACGAGCCGCTCGGCGCCCTGGACCTCAAGCTGCGCCGCCAGATGCAGCTGGAGCTGAAGCGCATCCAGACCGAGGTCGGCATCACCTTCATCCATGTCACGCACGACCAGGAGGAGGCCATGACGATGGCCGACACGGTCGCCGTGATGAACGCCGGCCGCGTCGAGCAGCTCGGCTCGCCCGACGACCTCTACGAGAACCCGCAGTCGACGTTCGTCGCGAACTTCCTCGGCACCTCCAACCTCATCGAGGCCGAGGTCGACACCAAGAGCGGCGACGACATCGTGCTCAAGGCGGCCGATGGCAAGCTGGTGCTGCCCGCGGCGCGCTGTTCCGCGCCGGCCCGGACCGGCGGCAAGGTCCTGGTCGGCATCCGCCCCGAGAAGATCGCGCTCACGCACGCCGACGACGCGGGCTCGATCCCCGCGGGGCGCAACCGCCTGACCGGCAGGATCGCCGACGCCAGTTTCATCGGCGTCTCCACCCAGTACGTCATCGACAGCCCGGTCTGCGACGAGCTGGCGGTCTACGTCCAGAACGTCGAGCGGGACGGCCGGCTGGTGCCCGGCGCCGAGGTCGTCCTGCACTGGAACCCGGCGCACACCTTCGGCCTCGACGCCGCCCAGTCCGTTCTCGATGGGACGGTGGGCTCCGCGGGCACCGAGGAAGAGGCGGCCGCCTGATGTCGACCCTCACCGAGGCGCCACCGCCGCTCGCCCCCGCCGAGCCGAAGCGCAAGCCACCGCGCAAGCGCGGCCGCTGGACGCCGTACTGGCTGCTGCTGCCCGGCATGCTCTGGCTGGTCGTGTTCTTCGCGCTGCCGATGATCTACCAGGCCTCCACCTCCGTGCAGACCGGCTCGCTGGAGACCGGCTACAAGGTCACCTGGCACTTCGCAACCTACTGGGACGCCCTGTCCGAGTACTGGCCGCAGTTCCTGCGGTCCGTCCTCTACGCGGCCGCGTCGACCCTGCTGTGCCTGCTGCTCGGCTATCCGCTGGCCTATCTGATCGCCTTCCGTGCGGGCCGCTGGCGCAACCTGATCATGGTCCTGGTGATCGCGCCGTTCTTCACCAGCTTCCTGATCCGCACCCTCGCCTGGAAGACGATCCTCGCCGACAACGGCCCGGTCGTGCACGCCCTGAACGCGGCGCACATCCTGGACCTGACCAACTGGCTCGGCTGGACGGCCGGTGACCGCGTCCTCGCCACCCCGCTGGCGGTGGTGTGCGGACTGACGTACAACTTCCTGCCGTTCATGATCCTGCCGCTGTACACCTCGCTGGAGCGGATCGACGGACGGCTGCACGAGGCCGCCGGCGACCTGTACGCGCGGCCCTGGACCACCTTCCGCAAGGTGACCTTCCCGCTGTCGATGCCCGGCGTGGTCTCCGGCACGCTGCTGACCTTCATCCCGGCAGCCGGTGACTACGTCAACGCGGAACTGCTCGGCTCCACCGACACCCGCATGATCGGCAATGTCATCCAGACGCAGTTCCTGCGCATTCTGGACTATCCGACGGCGGCCGCCCTCTCCTTCATCCTCATGGCCGCGATCCTGGCCATGGTCACGATCTACATCCGCCGGTCGGGGACGGAGGACCTGGTCTAAATGCCCTTCGTCAACTGGTTCAAGCGCCGTCTCGTCGTCATCGCGGGACTTCTCACGCTCGCGTATCTCCTGCTGCCCAACGTCATCGTGACGGTGTTCTCCTTCAACAAACCGAAGGGGCGCTTCAACTACGCCTGGCAGCAGTTCTCCCTGGACGCCTGGAAACAGCCGTGCGGCGTCGCCGACATGTGCGGCTCGCTGTCCCTCAGCCTCCAGATCGCGGTCTGGGCGACGGTCGGCGCGACCGCCCTCGGCACGATGATCGCCTTCGCGCTGGTCCGCTACCGCTTCCGCGCGCGCGGCGCGGTGAACTCGCTGATCTTCCTGCCGATGGCGATGCCCGAGGTCGTCATGGCCGCCTCGCTGCTCACCCTGTTCCTCAACATGGGGGCCCAGTTGGGCTTCTGGACGATCCTCATCGCCCACATCATGTTCTGTCTGAGCTTCGTCGTCACCGCGGTCAAGGCGCGCGTGATGTCGATGGACCCGCGCCTGGAGGAGGCCGCCCGGGACCTGTACGCCGGGCCCGTGCAGACCTTCCTGCGGGTCACCCTGCCGATCGCGGCACCCGGAATCGCCGCGGGCGCGCTGCTGTCCTTCGCGCTCTCCTTCGACGATTTCATCATCACCAATTTCAACGCCGGCTCGACGGTCACCTTTCCCATGTTCGTCTGGGGTTCGGCGCAGCGCGGAACACCGGTCCAGATCAATGTGATCGGCACGGCCATGTTCCTCGTCGCGGTGCTCATCACACTGACCTCGATGCTCATCACCAACCGCCGTAGCAAGCAAAAGGCATAAGCCTTTTCGGGGATTCCTCTGTAGGGAGTTGAAATCATGGCCCCAAGCGCCATGAGCCGTGGCCAAGACAACTGGATCGCCTCTCTCTCCGAAGCCCAGCCGGTCCCGTACTGGCTGGAAGACCCTGGCAAGCCCCACCCCGAGCCCGCGCTGACCACCGCCGAGACCTGCGACCTGCTGGTCGTCGGCGGTGGGTACAGCGGACTGTGGGCCGCGCTCAACGCCAAGGAGCGCGACCCGCAGCGGGATGTGGTCCTGCTGGAAGGCCGCGAGGTGGGCTGGGCCGCCTCCGGCCGCAACGGCGGCTTCTGCGCCGCCTCCCTCACCCACGGGCTGGCCAACGGCCTGGCCCGCTGGCCGGACGAGATCCACCGGCTGGAGGAGCTGGGCCGGCGCAACCTCGACGAGATCGAGGCGGCCGTCGCCCGGCACGGCATCGACTGCGACTTCGAGCGCACCGGCGAGATCGACGTCGCGACCGAGACCTACCAGGCCTGGGAGCTGCGCGACTGGCACCGGGAGCTGGAGCAGCGGGGCCTCGCGGACGGCGTCGAGTTCCTGGACGCCGACGCCGTGCGTGAACAGGTGAACTCGCCCACCTTCGAGGCGGGCCTGTGGGACCGCCGGGGCGTGGCCATGCTGCACCCGGCGAAGCTGGCCTGGGGCCTGAAGCGGGCCTGTCTCCGGCTCGGCGTGCGGATCCACGAGCACACCCCGGCCCTGACCCTGAAGCAGTACGGCGCCGGGATGGCCGTCACCACCCCGTACGGCTCGGTGCGCGCCCGCAAGGTCGTGCTCGCCACGAACATCTTCCCCAGCCTGCTGCGCCGGGTCCGCTCCTACACCGTCCCGGTCTACGACTACGCGCTGATGACCGAGCCGCTCACCGCCGGCCAGCTGGCGGCGGTCGGCTGGAAGAACCGGCAGGGCCTCGGCGACTCGGCCAACCAGTTCCACTACTTCCGGCTGTCCGCCGACAACCGTGTCCTGTGGGGCGGCTACGACGCCATCCACCACTACGGCGGCCGGGTGCGGGCGGAGTACGACGACCGCCCGGAGACGTACGCCAAGCTCGCCGGGCACTTCTTCACCTGCTTCCCGCAGCTGGAGGGCGTCCGCTTCACCCACGCCTGGGGCGGCGCGATCGACACCTGCTCGCGGTTCTCGGCGTTCTTCGGCACCGCGCACCAGGGCCGGGTGACGTACGGGGCGGGCTACACCGGCCTCGGGGTCGGCGCCACCCGCTTCGGCGCCGATGTGATGCTGGACCTGCTGGACGGCGAGGACACCGAGCGGACCCGGCTGGAGATGGTCCGCAAGAAGCCGCTGCCGTTCCCGCCGGAGCCGTTCGCCTGGACCGGGATCGCCCTCACCAAGTGGTCCCTGGCCCGCGCGGACGCCCACGGCGGCCGGCGCAATCTGTGGCTGCGGACCATGGACCGGCTGGGCCTGGGCTTCGACAGCTGAAGCCGGTCACGGATGTGTGACCCAGCTCACACCTCCCGGCGCGCGGAAGTCGCGTAATGCTCCACGAGCGGCCTCCCTCTCTCCTCCCGACACCCCGGGCCCGACGGCCGGGCGCGGGAAGGAGCGAGAGGGAGGCCTTCGATGAGTGGGGCGAAGACGGCGGTCGAGTGGCTGGCATCGGTCGCGCCGGATCCCGACGCCTGCCGCTGGGAATGGGAGCGCAACCCGCTCGGGGTCGCGCTGCTGCCCGCCGGCCAGGCCTGGGACGTGCTGATCCTGCCGGGCGACCTCGGCTATCCGACCCTGGACGTGCTCACCCGCGTCCTCGACCGGCCCGGCCCGGTGCTCGTCGACTTCGGCGACAACCGGGTCGGGTTCTTCGTGCCGCCGGGCACCGCGGCCCGCTGGCTCGGCACCGGTGTCCGGACCGCCGGGCCGGGCACCTGGATCGTCGTACCGTACCCGGGCCGGGCCACCCGGGGGGTGCGCTGGCTGGTGCCGCCGGACGGCTCGGGCACGCTGACCGATCCGGCGCTGCTGGAGCTGGCGATGCACGAGGCCGCGGCGGGTCAGGCCGAACCGCGGGGCGAGCGCGACTAGGCGGCCTCGGAGGGCCGCCGCTTGCATTCCCCGCCCTCGACGGCTCCAGAAGTCGTTCGACGCGTACTCCGGCTGATCACCAGGGCGAGCGCGGCCAGCAGCACGGTGCACAGACACCAGCTGGCCACCACGTCCAGCGGCCAGTGGTAGCCGTGCCGGACCAGGCCGTACGACACCCCGAGCACCAGGAGCGCGCAGCCGGCGACCAGGCCTCGGCGGGCGGCCGGGGAGCGCAGCCGGGGGAGCAGCAGCAGGACCGCCGAGCCGTAGGCGACGGCCGCGGTCGCCGTATGGCCGGAGGGGTAGTAGCCGACGGCCGGGGGCACCACGGGGGTTCCCGGCCGGGCGGTCCAGTCCTTCAGCGGCACGACGATCGCCGGTACGACCGCCATCAGCACGGCGGCGCCGAGCGGCGGCACCCACCAGCGGGCGGCCCCGGTGGCCCGGCCCCGCCACAGGGCGTACCCGATGACGAGCGCGAGCACCGGGACGGCGACCTGGATGTCGCCGAGGTCGGAGAGCAGCTGGGAGAGGCGGTCCGGATGGACGAGGGCCCGGCTGAGCCGGGAGTCCAGCCGCAGCAGCGGGCCGTGACCGGCCACCTGCCAGGTGATCACGGCGAAGAGAACGGCCGGGACGGCGAGGAGAAGGGCCGGGCGGAACGGGCGACGGGACGACACGGGCCCAGCTTCGCAGGTGCGGTGTCCCAGGAGAGGGAGCGGGGGAAGGAGGTCGGCCGCCCCGGAACAGGGGGGATGGTTCCGAGGCGGCCGTCCGGACCGGAACGTCGCGCGCCCCGGGGGGTTTGGGGCGGCGACCGTCCGATCGGTGAGGAGATCCCGGAGCCGTCAGGCCCCGGTCGTGTGCGCGAGGGCACGGCCAGGTCGAAGCTGGGGAGGCCTCGGCCTGAGACCGCCCACAGTCCCCTGTGGGCGGGGTGTATCTCTCATCCCGAGAGAACCTACGGCAGGCGGTGGCGCTTGGGCAGACGGATCGGCCTTACGTCATCCACCTCGCACACCTTCTTCACACGCCCTGCCGCAGACGCTCAGGAACTGCTCAGACGGCCGCGAACGCCTGCTCGATGATGTCGAGACCCTCGTTCAGCAGGTCCTCGCCGATGACCAGCGGGGGCAGGAAGCGCAGCACGTTGCCGTAGGTGCCACAGGTCAGGACCAGCAGGCCCTCGGCGTGGCAGGCCTTGGCCAGCGCGGCGGTGGCCTCCGGGTTGGGCTGCTTGGTGGTGCGGTCCTTGACCAGCTCGATCGCGATCATCGCGCCGCGCCCGCGGATGTCACCGATGATGTCGAACTTCTCGGCCATGGCGGCGAGGCGGCCCTTCATGATCTCCTCGATGCGCTTGGCCTTGCCGTTGAGGTCGAGCTCCTTCATGGTCTCGATGGCACCGAGCGCACCGGCGCAGGCGACCGGGTTGCCGCCGTAGGTACCGCCGAGCCCGCCGGCGTGCGCGGCGTCCATGATCTCCGCGCGGCCGGTGACGGCGGCGAGCGGCAGACCACCGGCGATGCCCTTGGCGGTGGTGATGAGGTCCGGGACGATGCCCTCGTCCTCGCAGGCGAACCACTGGCCGGTGCGGCAGAAGCCGGACTGGATCTCGTCCGCGACGAAGACGATCCCGTTGTCCGCGGCGAACTGGCGGATCGCCGGGAGGAAGCCCTTGGCCGGCTCGATGAAGCCGCCCTCGCCCAGCACCGGCTCGATGATGATCGCGGCGACGTTGTCCGCGCCGACCTGCTTGGTGATCTGGTCGATGGCCTGCGCGGCGGCCTCGGGGCCGGCGTTCTCCGCACCGGTCGGCCAGCGGTAGCCGTACGCCACCGGCACGCGGTACACCTCGGGCGCGAACGGCCCGAAGCCGTGCTTGTACGGCATGTTCTTCGCGGTGAGCGCCATGGTGAGGTTGGTGCGCCCGTGGTAGCCGTGGTCGAACACCACCACGGCCTGCCGCTTGGTGTACGCACGCGCGATCTTCACGGCGTTCTCGACGGCCTCGGCACCGCTGTTGAACAGCGCGGACTTCTTGGCGTGGTCACCCGGGGTCAGCTCGGCCAGCGCCTCGGCGACCTCCACGTACCCCTCGTACGGGGTGACCATGAAACAGGTGTGGGTGAAGTCGGCGAGCTGGGCGGAGGCACGCCGTACGACGGCCTCGGCGGAGGCGCCGACGCTGGTCACGGCGATGCCGGAACCGAAGTCGATGAGGCGGTTGCCGTCGACGTCCTCGATGATGCCGCCGCCCGCGCGCGTGGTGAACACCGGCAGCACCGAGCCCACGCCCTGCGCGACCGCGGCGGTGCGGCGGGCCTGCAGCTCCTGCGACTTCGGGCCGGGGATGGCGGTGACGACGCGGCGCTCCTGCGGAAGTGCGGTCATGGGGGCTCCCTGATGATCTTTCGGGCGGCGGTACGGGGTGCGTTTTTCGGACGCTTACCTACTCTTTCTTCGCAGGCTAGGGCCGGGGGTGGAGGCTGGGCATGCTCCATGTGGGCGTTGTCGGAGACCCGGCTTGTCCGCCGTGGACATAGTCGTGGGCCCGCACACCACTCGCCCGGCGGCGCCTGTCGGCCGTGTAAGCGGTGAACTCCCCTTGTCGGGGCGTTAGATTGGCTCGCTGATGGCTGATGACGGACGGACCGGCTGGTCAGGGGGCAGACGGATGGACAGCAACAACACCCGCGACCCACGCGGCACCCATCCAACCCCCCTACCCCACCCAACACCCCCACGGGAAGCCCCTGCGGTGCCGCCACGGCCGACGAGGGCACCGGACATGCCGCCCTTGGCCGCCCAGACCCCCCGCCCCTCGCATCCACCACATCCCCGCCCGGCGGTCGCCGACTGGCTCGACGCGCCGCGCCCGTCCGCCGAGCCCGGCATCTGGCGCTACGGCTACCGTCAGGCCAAGGCCGCGTCG
Source organism: Streptomyces sp. NPDC127190 (assembly GCF_042672505.1). Taxonomy (NCBI): domain Bacteria; kingdom Bacillati; phylum Actinomycetota; class Actinomycetes; order Kitasatosporales; family Streptomycetaceae; genus Streptomyces; species Streptomyces sp. NPDC127190. Next base: position 89,008 of record NZ_JBHXVE010000001.1, on the reverse strand, counting down.
CAGGGACAGCGCCTGGCCCCCGTGACCATCGTCGGCTTCGTCGTCCCCCTGGTGGCGGGCCTGCTCCTGTGGTCCCTGTGGCGGCACGGCAGCATCCCCTACCAGTGGACCATCCTCAAGCTGCTCACCCCGGACGACTGGTGGTGGGGCGGCACGACGACACCCAAGACCTACCAGGGCGCCGAGGCCATCACGGTCGCCGACGGCGTGGTCTTCGCCCTCCTCGTCTACGCCATGGCGCGTCTGGGCAGCTGGTCCGACATCATCCGGCACCTGGTCGCCCGCCGTGAGCAACCCGCTCGGGCCCTCCTCGCCACCCTCGGTGCACTGGTCGCACTGGCCTTCGTCTTCCCCAGCGCGTTCGGTCTCGGCTGGGACGCGCTGCCCGTCCAGGACCCGGTCTTCTCGCTTGTCGTCCTGGTCACCGGCGGCTATGCCGTGTTCGGCTCGCAACTGCTCACGGACGGGTTGTACCTGCTCGTCACGCTGCTGGTGCTGTGGCCGTTCGCCCGGCTCGGCGGCTGGTGGCCCCTTGCCAAGGAGGCGCTCGCCGCCCGGGAACGGGCGAAGACGGCCCAGACCGCCCCCACGTCGTCCGTCGAGCGGCGGCCGTCGCAGTGGCCCGAACTGCGGGAGGCCGGTCAGCATCAGGCGGCGGACGTGCTCGCCGCCGAGGTGCACGCCGGCCGGATGAACGACGTGGACTGCGTCCGGATCGGCCACATGTGGACCGTGAGCCGTGCGAGGGCTCGGCTCGCCTCCTTCACCGACACGGTGGTGCGTGAGGGTGCCGCCGCCTGGACGCATCCCTCCGGTGTGCGCGATCTGCCGGGCCGGGCCGCCCGGCACGATCTGCTCGCCGGACAGGTGCGCATCGGACAGTGGGTGGCGGGGGATCGCACTCCGCCCGCCTACGGCGGTGCCGGGGCCGCGCTGGCACCGGAGACCCTCGGCACGTCACTGCTGGCCGTCGGGCCCTCGGGCTCCGGCAAGACGCACCACCTGATCCGGCCCGTCGTGGAGTCGCTCGGACTACAGGCGCTCGCCGGGCGGTGCGCCGTCGTCGCGGTCTGCGCGGCGGGTACTCCGCTCGGGCCGGACTCCGCCTATGACGTCGTCGTACGCCTCGGTGACCCCGCGTCCGTGCACGACCTCGACCCGTACGCGGAATCCGACGACCCGGACGAGGCGGCCGCCTTCCTGGCCGAGGGGCTGGCCGGCGACCTGGACGCGGCGAGCGGGCAGCGGGCGGCCACCGCACTCGCCCAGCTTCTCGGCCCCTACCGGGCGGCGTACGGACGTTTTCCGACGCTGCCCGTGCTGCGCGAACTCCTGGACGGGGAGCCCGTGGCGCTGGCCGCGCTGCACACGGCGCTGGAGGGGCCGGAGCATGCGGCGATGCGCCGCGAGCTGGATGCGCGTGCGCGGCAGGCGGGCAGCGCGGGCGATCCCGGCCCCGTCCTGGCCGACCGGCTCGCCGTGCTGGACCGTCCGGCGTTCGCCGAGTTCTTCGGCGCGGACGGCGGCAGCCCCCGGCCGTTCTCCCTGCGTGCCATCGCCCACCATCCGCTGCGGGTCCGTATCGACCTGCCCGAACGCGGCCACGAAGAGGCGTCCCGGATCGTCACCCGCCTGGTGCTCGCACAGTTCGGGTCCGTCGCGACGGCAGGCGAACGGGAGCATTTCGCATGCCTCGTCCTGGACGACGCCACCGGCGCGGTGACGACCGAGTCGGTCCGCCGCATCCAGCGGCTGCGCTCCCGGAACGCGGGCGTGGTGCTCGCCCTGCGCACGGTCGGCGACGTACCCGAGGCGCTGCACGGGCCGCTGTACGCGGCCGTCGGCTGTCGTATGGCGTTCTCCGGGGTCACCACATGGGACGGCAGCAGGTTCGCGGATGCCTGGGGGACCCAGTGGGTGGAGACCCGGGACATCGCCCGGCACACCGTCTTCGCGGACCAGCCGATGACCCGCGCGATCCACGCCCTGCGCAAGCTGGTGACCGGCAAGGCGGTGACCACGGAGGCCGTCACCGTTCGGCAGGTCGAGCGGGAGCGGTGGTCTGCTTCCGAGTTGGCGCATGGCGTTCCCGCCGGGCATGCCGTGTTGTCGTTGACCACCGTGCAGGGGGAGCACGCGCCGCCGTTGCTGGTGGATCTGCGGGGGTGAGGTGGCGGCCCGGGATCGTACGGTGAGGCAGAATCGGCTTAGGTTGTTCATACGTGACGGCCAATAGATCGCAACGATCACCGGATCTCCTCACCGTGAAGGCCCCATGCCCCTGACGCTCGCCTCCCTCGTCCACCACTCCGCGCTCAAGCTGACCGTGCGCGCGGGCGAGGACCGGCTCGACGTGCCCGTCCGCTGGGCGCACGTCAGCGAGCTGGCCGACCCCGTGCCGTACATGGAGGGCGGCGAGCTGCTGCTGATCACCGCGCTGAAGCTGGACGCGGAGGACCCCGAGGTGATGCGCCGGTATGTGAAGCGGCTCGTCGGGGCGGGGGTCGTGGGGCTCGGGTTCGCCGTGGGGGTGAATTACGAGGAGATTCCGGGGGCGCTGGTCGAGGCGTGCGCCGCCGAGGGGCTGCCGCTGCTCGAAGTGCCGCGCCGTACCCCCTTCCTCGCCATCAGCAAGGCCGTCTCCGCCGCCATCGCCGCCGACCAGTACCGCGCGGTCACCGCCGGCTTCGCCGCCCAGCGCGAGCTGACCCGGCAGGCGCTCGGCTCCGGGCCCGAGGGACTGCTCGGCGCCCTCGCCGCCCAGGTCGACGGATGGGCCGCGCTGTACGACGCCTCGGGCGCCGTCGTCGCCGCCGCACCGGAGTGGGCCGGGCGACGCGCCGCACGGCTCACCGCGGACGTGGAGCGGCTGCGCGACCGGCCCGCCCCGGCGTCGTCCGTGGTCGGCGGCCCGGACCACGAGGACCGGGTCGAACTGCACTCGCTGGGCACCGGACGGCGGCCCCGCGCCGCCCTCGCCGTGGGCACCGCCGCCGCCCTCGGCACCGCCGAGCGCTACGCCGTCCACTCCGCCATCGCCCTGCTCACCCTCACCACCGAACGCTCCCGCTCCCTGCACGCGGCCGAGCAGCGGGTCGGCGCGGCGGTGCTGCGCATGCTGCTCGCCGCCGAGCCCGACCACGCCCGGGCCGTCGCCGGGGACCTGTACGGCGGGCTGCTCGACGCGCCGTTCCGGATGATCGTCGCCGAGTCGGTGCCCGGCCCGGCCGCCGCCCGGGCGCAGGGCACCGCCGCGGCCGGGGATCCGCTGGGCGCGCTCGGCGAGACCGTGGAGTCCGCCGCCGCCCGCGCCGGCGAGGCCGTCCTGGTCGTACCCGAGGGGGAGCGGCTGGTCGTGCTGGCCGCGGACGGGGGCGCGGCCGCCCGCCCGAGGACGCAGGTAACCGCGGGGCGGGAGGGGGGGCGGCGCGGTCGCGC
>NZ_JBHXVE010000001.1:38824-85560 GCF_042672505.1 Streptomyces sp. NPDC127190 | reverse complement strand
GCCGCGGCGGGCCATCCGCTGGGCGCGGTGGGGGCGCGCGTGTAGGCCGCCCCCGCGCGCCCGGGCGCGGCCCTCCGGGTGGTACCGGGGGGGCAGGGCCGGGTCGTGGGGCCCGCGCCGGGCGCCGCGGCCGCCGCCGCGTGCACGCAGTACGCGGCGACGCTGGAGGCGGCCCGCGCCGTACCGGAGAAGGCGGCCGCCGAGGAGCAGGAGCTGGTCGTCGGCCTGTCCGCACCGGCCGGGCCGATCGCCGCTGCCGCCGCCTACAAGCAGGCCGAGCAGGCGCTGTCGGTGGCCCGGCGGCGCGGCCGGGTGCTGGTCGAGCACGAGCAGCTGGCCGCCGGGTCCGTGCTGCCGCTGCTCGCCGACGACGCGGTGAAGGCGTTCGCCGACGGGCTGCTGCGCGCGCTGCACGAGCACGACGCGACCGGGCGCGGGGATCTGGTCGCCTCGCTGCGGGCCTGGCTGTCCCGGCACGGCCAGTGGGACGCGGCCGCGGCGGACCTCGGGGTGCACCGGCACACCCTGCGGTACCGGATGCGCCGGGTCGAGGAGATCCTGGGGCGCAGCCTGGACGACCCGGACGTCCGGATGGAGCTGTGGCTCGCCCTCAAGGCGACCTCGCCGGACTGACCAGGCCCTACTCCGCCAATCCGTAGCACCACCCGGCCCGACTGCTACTGCGCGGACAAACGACCTCCGGCCGGGCCCGCCCTACCGTGGACCACGAAAGACAAGCACCCCCAACGCGGAAGGGCCGGGACTCGCACATGACTTCCACCCATGCCTTCTGGCTCGCCGGCCGCCAGGTCACCGGCGACGCCGCCTTCGACGTCACCTCCCCGTGGGACGGCCGGCTCGTCGGCAAGGTCAGCGTGCCGAGCGACGCCCAGGTCGAGGAGGCCGTGGCCGCCGCGTACGCCGTGCGGGACGAGTTCGCCGCCACCCCGGCGCACGTCCGCGCCGCCGCCCTCGACCACGTCAGCAAGCGGCTGGCCGAGCGCACCGAGGAGATCGCCCAGCTGATCTCCGCCGAGAACGGCAAGCCCATCAAGTGGGCCCGCGGCGAGGTCGGCCGTGCCGTCTCCGTGTTCCGGTTCGCCGCCGAGGAGGCCCGGCGGTTCAACGGCGGCGAGGCCCAGCGGCTCGACACCGACGCCGGCGGCCAGGGACGCCTCGCCCTCACCCGGCGCTTCCCGAAGGGTGTCGTCCTCGGCATCGCGCCGTTCAACTTCCCGCTGAACCTGTGCGCCCACAAGGTCGCCCCGGCGATCGCGGTCGGCGCGCCGATCATCCTCAAGCCCGCCCCGGCCACCCCGCTGTCCGGCCTGATCCTCGGCGAGCTGCTCGCCGAGACCGAGCTGCCGGCCGGCTCCTGGAGCGTCCTGCCGGTGCCCAACGACCGGATGCCCGCCCTGGTCCAGGACGAGCGCCTGCCGGTGATCTCCTTCACCGGCTCCGACAAGGTCGGCTACGCGATCATGGACTCGGTGCCGCGCAAGCACTGCACCCTGGAGCTGGGCGGCAACGGCGCCGCGGTCGTCCTCGGCGACTACGCCTCCGACGCCGACCTGGACTGGGCCGCGAGCCGCATCGCGACCTTCTCCAACTACCAGGGCGGCCAGTCCTGCATCTCCGTGCAGCGCGTGATCGTCGACGCCTCCGTCCACGACCGTCTGCTGCCGCGTATCGTCGCCGCCGTCGAGGCCCAGGTCACCGGCGACCCGAGCGACGCCAAGACGGACGTCGGCCCGCTGGTCAGCGAGGACGCCGCGAAGCGCGTGGAGTCCTGGGTGAAGGAGGCCGTCGAGGCCGGCGCCACGCTGCTCACCGGCGGTGACCGCGACGGCGCCTCCTACGCGCCGACCGTCCTCACCGACGTACCGGAGAACGTCACCCTCGCCTGCGAGGAGGTCTTCGGACCGGTCCTCACCGTGCAGAAGGTGGACGGCGAGGACGAGGCCTTCGCCGCGGTCAACAGCTCCAAGTACGGCCTCCAGGCGGGCGTGTTCACCCACGACCTCCAGACCGCCTTCCGTGCCCACCGCGCCCTCGAGGTCGGCGGTGTGGTGATCGGCGACGTCCCGTCCTACCGCGCCGACCAGATGCCGTACGGCGGCGCCAAGCAGTCCGGTGTGGGCCGCGAAGGCGTGCGGTTCGCGATGGAGGACTACACCTACGAGCGCGTGCTGGTCCTGACCGGCCTCGCGCTCTGACCTGCCACGGACAGGTCAGAAAACAGAACGGCCGGAGCCCACTGTGCGGGGGCTCCGGCCGTTCGCCTTTCCGGCACCCCGGCGGCCCGGTGACAGAGGGCGGCCCGCCCCGCTCCCGCACCCGCTCGCCGCGAGCGCCAGCGCCCGCTCCTCCAGCCGCGCCCAGGAGACCAGGAAGACCGTGTTGACGACGGTGAACAGCACGGCGGTCAGCCAGGCGGTGTGCACCATCGGCAGGGCCATGCCCTCCAGCACCACGGCGCAGTAGTTGGGGTGCCGCAGGAGCCGGTACGGCCCCCGGCGCACCCGGGCCAGACCGGGGACCACGACGATCCGCGTGTTCCAGCGCGGCCCGAGGGAGCGCATGCACCACCCGCGCACGCCCTGTACCAGCACCAGCACGGCCACCGCGGACCAGCCGACCGGCGGCACGAACGGACGGCGGGCCAGGGTGACTTCGAGCAGCAGCCCGGCGAGCAGGCAGGTGTGCAGCACGATCACCAGCGGATAGCGCCGATGGCCGTACTCCACACCGCCGTGGGCGGCGGCCCAGCGGGTGTTGCGCCGGGCCACCGACAGCTCGGCCACGCGCACACAGCAGACGGCGGCGACCAGGAGCAGCGCCCCGAGCGGGACCGCCGCCGTGCCGGGGGCGGTCACTCGACCGCTTCCGAGTCCTCCGCGGCCCCGGGCACGGCCGTCCGCTTCGCCCCGGGCGCGGGCCGGCCGGAGCCCTCCCGCCGCCCGCTCAGGGCGAGATGACAGATCGCCGCGGCGGTGACCACGGCCACCGCGAGGAGCGCCGCGGACATGCCGTTCATGAACGCGTTCCGCACGTCCGCGGCGAGCGCCGCGCCCCGCGGCCCGAGCAGCTCCGCGACGTACAGCCCGCCGACCGGCGAGCGGCGCACCGCCGCGGCCGCGGCTTCGGGCAGCCGGCCGAGGTCCACCGTCAGCGAGGACCGGTAGTGGCTGCCGAAGACCGAGCCCATGAGCGCGATGCCGAGGGACGCCCCGACCTCCCGGGTGACGTCGTTGGCGGCCGAGGCCACGCCCTGCCGGTCGGGGGGCAGCGAGCCGGTCAGCGCGGAGGTGCCCGCGGCCCCGATCAGGCCGATGCCGAGACCGGCCGGCAGCAGACTGCCGAGGAACGGCGGATACCCGGAGGCGGCCGTCAGCAGCGACATGGCGATCAGCCCAGAGGCGAGCAGCATCAGACCGCACGTCATCACCACCCGGCTGCCCACCCGCCGCACCAGCGGCGGAGTGGCCAGCGAGGTCGGTACGACGACCAGGGCGACCGGCACCAGCGCGACGGCGGACTTCAGCGGGCCGTAGCCGAGGATCAGCCGCAGGTACTGGAGGCCCACGAAGTAGAAGCCGAACAGGATCATGAACTGCACGGTGAGCGCCACACTGCCCAGGGAGAACTCCCGCACCCGGAACAGCCGTGGGTCGAGCAGCGGGTTCTCGGCGCGCAGCCCGAGCAGGGCGTAGGCGGTGCCGGCCGCCACCGCGACGACCAGGGCGACGACGACCTCGGGCGTGCCCCAGCCCTGGTCGCTGCCCGCGATCAGCGCGTACACCAGCGCGCCCGGCGCGAGAGCGGTGCACACCGCTCCGGCGGCGTCGAACCGGCCGGGGGAGGCGTCCTTGGACTCCGGGGCCCACACGCCGGCCGCCACCGCCGCGGCCAGGGCGCCGCAGCCGAGGGCCACGAAGATCGACCTCCAGGAGAAGTACTCCAGCAGGGCTCCGGAGGCGAGCATGCCGAGGATGGACCCGGCGGCGGCGCAGCCGGACCAGATCGCCACCGCCTTGGCGCGCCGGTGCGCCGGGAAGACGCCGGTGATGGTCGACAGGGTCCCCGGCATGATCATCGCGGCGCCCAGGCCCATCACCGCCCGGCACCCGACGAGACCGGTGCTGCTGGAGGACACCGCCGCGGCGAAGGCGGCCCCGCCGAAGACGAAGGTTCCGGCGATCAGTACGGCACGGCGGCCGACCCGGTCACCGAGGGCGCCCAGCGGCAGCACCAGGCCGGCGAGGGCCACCGTGTAGCTGTCGACGATCCAGGTGAGCGAGGTGAAGGAGGCCGACAGGTCGAGGCCGATGTCCGGGAGGGCCAGATTCAGCGCGGACATGGAGGCGGTGACCAGCATCAGCGCCAGGCACATCACGCACAGCACCCGGCGGTGCGCCACCTGGTCCGGTCCGGCCGCCACTCCTTCGTGGTGCGCGGGGGTGAGAGTCATGGGCGGTCGGCATCCTTGTCTGGTCGTACGGCGGAGGGACTCACCACACTCACCAGCGGGTGAGCACCAGCTCGATGGCGAACCCGGGACCCATGGCGGCGACCAGGCCGGGCGCGCCCGGCGGCGGTGGTGCCGCCATCGCCGTGTGCAGCACGTGCAGGACGGAGGCCGATGAGAGGTTGCCCCTGTCGGCCAGGGACCGCCGGGTCGGTTCGAGTGTCTGCGGGGGCAGGTCGAAGGCGCGCTCCGCCGCGGTGAGCACCTTCGGTCCGCCGCCGTGGACGATCCAGGTGGCGATCTGCCCGGGGGTGAGCGCATGCCGGCCGAGCAGGTCGTAGACGGCCTTCGGCAGATGCTCCGCGGTGAGTTCCGGGACGTCGTGGGAGAGCAGGATGCGCAGGCCGTGGGAGCCGATGTCCCAGCCCAGCACCTCCTCGGTACCGGGCACCAGGCGGCTGTGGCTGTCCACCAGCTCCGGCCCGCCGCCGGTGCCGCCGGACTGCCGGTGCCGCTGCGCGCCGAACGCCACGACGGCCGCCGCGCCGTCCCCGAAGAGACTTCCGGCGACGATGTTCGCCATCGACGTGTCGTCGGTCCGGTAGGCCAGGGAGCACAGTTCGACGGAGAGCAGCACCGCGATGTGGCCGGGGTGGCCGAGCAGATAGTCGCGCAGCAGGGCCAGGCCCGCGGCGCCGCCCGCGCAGCCGTTGCCGAACAGGGGGACGCGCCGGACGTCCGGGCGCAGGCCGACCCGCTGCGCGAGGCGCGCCTCGATCGACGGCACCGCCAGCCCGGTGACCGTGGTGCTGATCACGGCGTCCACGTCCGAGGGCTGTACACCGGCCGCCTGAAGCGCCTCGGTGAGGACCTGTTCGCCGAGGTCCAGCGCGGTCTCGAGCCAGGCCCGGTTGGCGTCGGTGAAGTCGGTCAGGCCGCTCAGCTCCCGGAGCGGCCGCGCGAAGTGGCGCGTCGTCACCCCCGCGTTGGCCTGGATCTTGCGGAGCATCAGCCGGCCGGTTTGGGAGCGCCCCAGCGTGGTGCCCGCGATGGCCTCCATGATCTCTTCCTGGGTGAACCGGTGCGCCGGTACGGCGGTCCGGACCGCCCTGACCCGCGGTCCCGGCTCGGCCGGCCCCCACCCCCCGCGCCCCACCGTCGTCCGACCTGTCGGCATACGGCTTCCACCCCTTTCTGCTTTCTGCGTCCGTGTGCTGTGGCTGTCCGGCGGCGGCTACGCCGGGGTGAGGAGAAGAACGGCGTTCTGGCCGCCGAAACCGAAGGAGCAGCTGAGCCCGGCGCCGGTGGCCGGGCGGGGCCGTCCGGCCACGATGTCGAGTTTGTGATCGCCGTCCTGCCCCTCGAAGTTGGCGACCGGAGGCACCAGGCCGTGGCGCAGGGCGAGGACCGTGTACGCCGCCTGGATCGCCCCGGCCGCCCCCAGGGCATGGCCGATCACCCCCTTGGCCGCGGTGACCGCGGGCATGGCGTCGCCGAAGACCCGGGTCAGGGCGGCGGCCTCCGCCGCGTCGTTCAACGGGGTGCCGGTGCCGTGCGCGTTGACGTGCGCGATGTCCCCGGGACCGCAGCCCGCGTCCCGCAGCGCGGCGGTGACGGCCCGTACGGCGCCGTCGCCGTCCGGGTGCGGGGCCACCGGGTGGTGGGCGTCGGCGCCGGCGCCGTACCCCCGCAGCAGGGCCAGCGGGCGGGCGCGGCGGGCGCGCGCGTCGGCGGCGCGCTCCAGGACGAGGACGGCCGCGCCCTCGCCGAGCACGAAGCCGTCCCGCCGGGCGTCGAACGGCCGGCTGGCCAGCTCCGGTTCCTCGCGGCGCCGGGACAGCGCCCGCATCCGGGCGAAGCAGGTGGCGGTCATCCGGGAGCGGGCCGATTCGCTGCCGCCCGCCAGCACGATGTCGCAGGTGCCCGAGCGGAGCAGATCGCGGGCCACGCCCAGCGCGGTGGTGCCGGAGGCGCAGGCGCTGGCGGTGGTGAAGTTGGGGCCGCGCGCGCCGAGGTCGATGGCGACCTCGCCGGCGGCCATGCTGGGCACGCTGCGCGGCAGGGCGAGCGGCGAGACCCGCTCCGGGCGGCCCGCGCCGAGGTGGCCGAACTCGGTGACGTACGTGCTCAGGCAGTTGGACCCGACCCCGAGGACGACCCCGACCCGGTCGCCCAGCCCGCCGTCGGTACCGCGGCCGGTGCCGGTGCCGGTGCCGGTGCCGAGTCCGGCGTCGGCGACGGCCCGGCGGGCGGCGACCAGGGCGAACTGGATGAACCGGTCCACCCGCCGGGCCAGCGGCCGGCCGAGTTCCGCCGCGGCGTCGAAGCCGGGCACCTGGCAGGAGAAGTCGACCGGGAGCCCGGCGAGTTCGGGATCGGGTGCGGCGAGCGAACGTCCCCGGCACAGGGCCGCCCAGTTGTCCTCGGCGGTGTGTCCCGCCGGGGTGACGAGACCGAGGCCGGTGACGGCGATCTCAGCGCGCGTCGTCGGCGGCACAGGCCGCCTCCTCGAAGACTCGGGCCGCGTCCGCGAGCGTGGAGGCCGGGGAGAGGTCCAGGGTGTCCTCGGGCAGGACGATGCCGAACTCGTCCTCCGCCGCCACCACCAGCTCCATCAGCGACAGGGAGTCCACGCCGAGGCTCTTGAAGGTGGCCGTCGGGGCCAGGTCCCCGGGCTCCAGCCGGACCTCCATGTGCTGGGTCAGCAGGGTCACGAGCTGTTCGGGCAGCGCGCCCCGGGCGGCCTGGGTCATACCGGTGCCTCCTGTTCACGTTCCGCAGCCATCGCGGAACTCCTCTCGGTCCGTCGACGGGCGCGGCAGGCGACCCCGCGTACTACATGATCGTCCGAGCGCCCCTCTGTGAACGCGCTCCGCGGGAGCGGGAAACGTGGTTTCACCCGTTCGAAGACGCTCGACGGCCGATGCCCCTCGGGGCCGGTCCACGGGCGCGGGTACGCGAAGGCGCACACCGGTACATACCGGCACAGCTGGTCGGCGTGTACGGCCTCGGGCAGCCGGCCGGCCAGCACGCCCGCGAGCTTCCAGGAGAACGGCGGGGGCAGATGGGCGGCGTCTCTACGCCCGAAGGCGTGCAGAAACGGTTCTCACGGCCGGTAGACCATGCCCGGCTCCGGCTTGGCCGGGGCGAGCAGCTGGGAGACCGTGACGATCGTGTAGCCGCGCTCCTTGAGCGCCTTGAGGATGCCCGGTACGGCGGGGACGGTGCCCTTGTGCAGGTCGTGCAGGAGGATGATGCCGTCGCGCTGGGTCTGGTCGAGCACCCGCTTGGTGATCAGCGCGGAGTCCGTCGTCTCGTAGTCCTTGGCCGTGACGCTCCACAGCACCTGCGCCAGCCCCAGCTCCTTGCAGATCTCGGCGACCTTGCGGCTGGTACGGCCCTGCGGGGGGCGCATCAGGATGGGCTTCTTGCCGGTGATCCGCTCGATGGCGGTCTGCGTGCTGGTCAGCTCGCTCCGGACGTCCTTGTCGTCGATCTCCGTGAGGACCTCGTGGTACCAGGTGTGGTTGCCGATCTCGTGCCCCTCGTCAGAGATCCGGCGGAGGATCTTGGGGTACGTGTCGATATGGCCCCTGCCCTGGACGAAGAACGTCGCGTGCAGATGGTTCTCCTTCAGGATGTCCAGCAGCCGCGGGGTCGTCGCGCTGGGGCCGCCGTCGAAGGTGAGGGCCACGCACTTCGCCTTGCGGCAGTCGACCGGCCCGGTCACCGTGCCCTTCGCCTTGTCCCGGGCGGCACGCGGCGACGTGTGGTCGAACGTGGTGATCGTCAGGGACACGATCAGCGCCGCCACCAGGGCGGCGATCACGGCCGTCCCGGCGGCGATGAGTATCCGGGGCCGTCGTATTCGCGCGAACGCAGGCATGCGGGGGCCTTTCCAGTGCCAGTGCTTGGTGCCGACGCTTATTAGTGAGGCGTTTTCCGGCCCTCCGGTTGCTCCGCCCGCCGCACCGCACCCGCCCTGCCCGAAGGGGTCCGGCACCGCTGCCTGCCGGTGCCGGACCCCTTCCCCTCGTCGGCCTCGTCCGGACCCTCAACCGGAGAAGCCGACGTGCGCGAGCCGCAGCGGGCCGCGCAGTCTCAGCCGGACGTCATGGACGCCCTCGGCGTCGAGCGCGGCGCCGGTGCTGGTGTAGGCGTAGGGGCCCGCGGTCGGGGTGTCGAGGGCCAGCTCGGCCAGGACCGGGCCGCCGTCCAGGGAGACCTCCAGGACGCCCTGGCCGGCCAGTTGCGCCGTCACCTCGCGCACCCCGGAGCCGAAGTCACAGGCCCGGTAGAGGAGTTCCGCCGTGCCGTCGTGCGCCGGGGTGACCGCGTCGCCAGCCGTCTTCGTGCGGTCCACGATCGCGACGCCGGACTGCTCGTCGAAGTCGGCCGCCGGCAGGCCCCGCCGGACCACCGGACGCGGCGCCGGGGGCTCGCCGTCCAGTACGACGGTCGTGCGCAGCCGGATGTCCTGGCTGGACGCCCCCACAAGAATCTCGTACACGCCCTGCTCCAGCCGGCGCCGGCTGTGCGCGACGTCCCAGAACTCCCAGGCGGACAGGGGGACGTCGAAGGAGACCTGCCGGGTCTCGCCCGGGTCCAGGGCGATCCACTCGTGGGCCAGGAGTTCCCGGCGCGGGCGGGCCGCCGACGGGTCCACGGCCCGGGTGTACAGCTGGACCACCTCGGCCGCCGGGCGGTCCCCGGTGTGGGTGACCGCGCAGTCGACCACGACCGAGCCCGGGCCGACGCGGACCACCAGGTCGGAGTAGGCGAAGGTCGCGTACGACAGGCCGTGGCCGAAGGGGAACAGCGGGGTGCCCTCGAAGTAGAGATAGGTCTGCCGGCCGCCGATCACGTCGTAGTCGAGCAGATCGGGCAGATCGGCGTCCGAGGCGTACCAGGTCTGCGGGAGGCGGCCCGAGGGGGAGACGTCACCGGCCAGCACCCGGGCCAGGGCGGTGCCCGCCGCCTGGCCGCCGTGGGCCGTCCACAGGGCGGCGGGCAGCGAGGTGACGTCCACCGCGTAGGGGTACGCCGACACCAGCACCAGCGCCGTGCGCGGGTTCGCGGCGCGGGCCGCGCGCAGCAGCCGCTGCTGGTGGCGGGGCAGGTCCAGGGTCGTACGGTCCTCGGTCTCGCGGCCGTTGATGTGCGGGTCGTTGCCCGCGACGACGAGCACCACGTCCGCCCCGGCCGCGGCCCGGGCCACGGCCTCCTCGCCGCGCTCGACCGTGACCACCTCGAAGATGTCGCCGGTCTCGGCAACCTGCACGCCGTCGGCGGCGACTCGGACATGGCGGCCCGTGCCGAGATGGGTGAGGAGGTGACCGCCGTGGTGGGGTTCGAGGCGGAAGGTCTCCTGGACCACCCAGCCGCCGGGCTGGTCCGCGGCGGCGCGCAGGTACCCGTCCTCGGCGACGGTCAGATAGCGGCCGTCGGGGGCGCGCAGGGTCAGCACCCCGTCGCCCCACTCGGCCAGGGCGAACTCGGTGCCGGTCGCATCGGTGGTGAGCGGCGGCAGATCGGTGCGGCCGGCGAGCAGCGCCGGGTCGAGGGCGCCCTCGGCGCCGCGCACCTCGTCGGGCGCCTCGGACGGCGGCACGTGCAGGAAGGCGCCGGCGGCGGTGCGCAGCCGGACGCGGTCCACGCCCTCCGTGAACTCCACCCGCTCGGCCCCGAACCGCTCGTACAGGCCCTCCAGCGGGGTGCAGCGGTGGATCAGGCTGCCGCTGTACCAGTCGAGCTTGCACTCGTCGGCGAGCGGACCGACCACCGCGATCCGGGTGTCGGGCGCGAGCGGCAGCAGGTTGTCGTTCTTCAGCAGGACCACCGCCTGCTCGGCGGCCTCCCGGGCGAGCGCCCGGTGCGCGGGGGTGTCGAACTCGCCGGTGCCCGCGTGCGGGTCGTAGTGCGGGTCGAACTCGCCGAGCCGGAAGCGCACCGAGAGCTGGCGGCGGACGGCCGTGTCGATGTCCGACTCGGTCAGCAGCCCCCGCGCCAGCGCCCCCTTGATGCGGGCGGTGATCTGCGAGGAGTCCGTGCCGTGGTCGGTGAAGCTGTCCACACCGGCCAGCACGGCGGCCGCGGTGGCCTCCTCGTGGGTGTCGAAGTAGTGCTCCGGGTCGACCAGGTTGGACGGCGCGGTGGCGTCCGAGCAGACCATCAGGTCCTCGTCCGTCCAGGTGCGCAGATGCTCGCGCAGATACGGGGAGACGTGGTTGGGGCGGCCGTTGACCAGGCTGTAGGCGGGCATCACGCCGGCCACGGCGCCCGCCTCGACCGTCTCCCGGAAGGCGCGCAGGTCGTACTCGTGCAGCACCCGCGGCCGGACGGAGGCCGAGGAGGTCGCCCGGTCCGTCTCGTTGTTGTGGGCCAGCCAGTGCTTCAGCACGGGTGCGGTACGCCAGTACACCGGGTGGTCGCCGCGCAGCCCGTGGGTGTACGCCGTGGCGATCGCCGAGGTCAGCTTCGGGTCCTCCGAGTAGCCCTCCTCGTTACGGCCCCACAGCGGATGGCGCAGCAGATTGACCGTCGGCGCCCAGACGTTGAGGCTGATCCGTTCGTCGCGGGCGCGCATCGCGCGGATCTCCTTGGACACCGCCTCGCCGACCCGCCGCACCAGCTCCGGGTTCCAGCTCGCGCCCAGGCCGACGGCCTGCGGGAACACCGTCGCCGGGCCCGTCCAGGCGACGCCGTGCAGGGCCTCCTGGCCGGTGCGGAAGGCAGCGATGCCGAGCCGCTCCACGGCGGGCACGAACTGGTGCAGGAACGCCACCTTCTCGTCCAGGGTGAGCCGCGCCAGCAGGTCGTCGATGCGCTTGGCGAACGGCAGGTTCGGATCGCGGAAAGGCGGCGAGGTCGGCGAGTCAACGGTCACGAGCGGTTCCCCTTGCGACGGGAGCGACGAGAAGCTTTCGAAGCGCTTCGATGCTCATTCGACGGTGGGGTGGGTGTCAAGGTCCCGGACCCGAAAAGAGCGGACTTCTCGCCTGCCCCGCAAGGGTGGATCGGCGATGTGCAGGGGGCGCGCCGCATCCCGGGAACTTTCGTAACGACCCTTGTGCGCCCCCAGGGGTTCACTTAATCTCACAGCAACATCGAAGCGCTTCGACTGTGGGGAGCGCTCGATCTGCTCCTCACCCGGGTGTCCTGATCCGGGCGCTTCCGCTCAGCCAGATCCACTCGAGACACCGCAGCCGACGGCCACCGCCGGGTGTCCTGGTGCGCCACGAAGGGTTGACGCAATGACGCCGAACGCCGACTTCGCCCCCACCGGAACCAGCAGGAGAAGCTTCCTCGCCTCCACGGCGGTCGCCGCAGTGGCGGTGGCCGGGGGGATGCCGCTGCTCACCGCCTGCGGCGGGTCGGACAGCAGCTCGGGCGGCGGCTCCTCCTCGGGCAAGGACGCGAAGAAGCTGCTGCCGTCCTATGTCGCCGCCAACGTGGTGACCCCGGACATCCCGGCGAAGAACGGCTCGGCGATCGGCTTCACCGGCAAGCTCGACCTCGCCGGCCTGAAGACCTCGGTGCCCAGGAAGCTCGGCAAGGGCGGCAGGGTCACCGTCATGTCGCCGTTCTGGGGCACCCCGCCCAAGCAGGGCAACGCCTACTACAAGGCGATGAACGACCTGATCGGCGTGGACGTCGTCTGGCAGAACCAGGACGGCAACACCTACGACCAGAAGCTCGGCGCGGTCCTCGCCTCCAGCGACGTACCGGACGTGGTGGTCGTCCCGAGCTGGAACATGGGCGGCAGGATACCCACCGCCATCATCAACAAGTTCGCCGATCTCGGGCCGTACCTCTCCGGCGACAAGGTCAAGGACTACCCGAACCTCGCGGCCATCCCCACCGACGCCTGGCAGCGCTGCATCATCGGCGGCAAGCTGCGCGGCCTGCCGCAGCCCTCCCCGTACGTCACCGGGATCGTGCCCTTCTACCGCAAGGACATCTTCGACAAGAAGGGCTACCAGGTCCCGCGCTCGGCGGACGAGTTCATGTCCCTGGCCAAGGAGATCACCAACGCCAGGGCCAAGCGGTGGGCCTGCCTGGACATGAAGTGGACCGCCTTCCAGATGTTCGGGGTGCTCTCCGGCAGCGAGAAGCCGCTGGGGTGGAACCTCGTCGACGGCAAGATGATCTGCCGCGTCGAGACCGAGGAGTACCTAGAGGCCCTGGAGTGGACCCGCAAGCTCTTCGCCGCCGGGTACGTCCACCCCGACGCCATGATGGGCAAGAACGCCCCCGACGCGGGTCCCAAGTTCGCGGCCGGCGAGTTCCTGATCTACCCCAACAACATCAGCCAGTGGTGGGGCCGTACCGCCGAACAGGCCGCCCAGAACCCGGAGTTCAAGATCTGGGGCATGGACATCTTCGGCCACGACGGCGGCGCCCCGAAGCTGTGGGCCGAGCAGCCCGCCGGCATCTTCGCCTTCATCAACAAGAAGGCCTCCGAGTCCGTGATCCGGGACGCGCTCGCCGTCGCCAACGTCACCGCCGCGCCGTACGGCACCAAGGAGTACATGCTCACCAACTACGGCGTGGAGGGCGCCGACTACACGGTCAAGAACGGCGTGCCCAGCAAGACCACCCAGGGCAACAACGAGGTCCTCAACGCCTACGTCATGGTCGCGAGCCCGGCCGCCACCATCGCCCACCCCGACTTCCCCGACGTCGCCAAGGCCCAGGTGGAGTGGCAGCAGCGGATGGGCGCCTTCACCAGGAAGTCCAGCTTCTACGGCCAGATGATCACCGAGCCGACCCGCTACACCAACCTCGGCAGCGACTTCGAACAGCTCGAGGACGACATCACCCGCGGCCGCAAGAAGATCAGCGACATGCAGCAGGCCGTCTCGGACTGGAAGAGCCAGGGCGGCGACAAGCTGCGCGACTGGTACAAGAAGCTGCTCGACGAGAACGGTCCGGCGGCCGGCTGACCGGGCACCGAGGCAAGGAGGACGGCCGTGTCCCACAGCACCGTGTCCCGCAAGCCGGCCGGAGCGGACGACAGGACGGGCAGGACCCGGGCCGCGTCCGGCGCCGCCGGCGCAGCCCGGGCGGACCACGCCAGGACCAGGACCGGGAAGCCGGGGCTGCGCCAGAGATTCCGGCGCGACCGCATCCTGCTCCTGATGACCCTGCCGGCCGTCCTGCTGCTCCTGGTCTTCAACTACCTGCCGATCCTCGGCAACGTCGTCGCCTTCCAGGACTACGACCCCTACGTCAGCGACAACGGCATCGTCTCGATCCTGCACAGCCCCTGGGTCGGCTTCGACAACTTCCAGCGCATGTTCGACGACCCGGCCTTCTGGAACGCGGTCAAGAACACGCTGGTGCTGTTCTTCCTCCAGCTGGTGCTGTTCTTCCCGGTCCCCATCCTGCTCGCGCTGCTCATCAACAGCGTGGTCAGGCCGCGGCTGCGCTCGCTGTCCCAGGCGATCCTGTACCTCCCGCACTTCTTCTCCTGGGTGCTGGTCATCTCCGTCTTCCAGCAGATCTTCGGCGGCGCGGGCGTCCTGTCGCAGCTGCTGCGGCAACACGGGTACGACGGCCTGGACATCATGAGCGACCCGTCCACCTTCAAGTTCCTCGTCACGGCCGAGGGCGTCTGGAAGGACGCGGGCTGGGGGATCATCGTCTTCCTCGCGGCGCTGGCCTCCGTCAGCCCCGACCTGTACGAGGCCGCCGCGATGGACGGGGCGGGCCGCTGGCGCCGGATGTGGCACGTCACGCTGCCCGCGCTGCGCCCGGTGATCGCACTGCTGCTGGTGCTGCGCGTGGGCGACGCCCTGACCGTCGGCTTCGAACAGATCCTGCTCCAGCGGCAGGCCGTCGGGCCGGGCGCGGCGGAGGTCCTCGACACCTTCGTCTGGTGGAACGGCGTACGCAACCAGGACTTCGGTTACGCGGCCGCCGCCGGTCTGATCAAGGGCGTGGTCAGCCTCGGGCTGGTCCTCGCCGCGAACAAGGTGGCCCATCTCATGGGCGAGCAGGGGGTGTACAAGAAGTGACCGAGGTAGTCGACAAGCCTCCGGTACGGCGGCCGTCCCGCTGGACCGCTCCGCCCCGGCCGGTGTGGGAGGAGGAGCCGAGCAGGGCCGGCCTGGCGGGCAAGGGCCTGGTGCTGACCCTGGCCTGCCTCGGCATCCTCTTCCCGCTCTGGATCGTGGTCGTCACCAGCCTGTCCTCCCGCCGGACGATCGACCAGGCGGGCGGGCTGGTGATGGTCCCCAAGGGCGTCACGTTCGTCGCGTACAAGGAGTTGCTGAGCGGCGGCCAGGTCACCCGGGCCACGGTCATCAGCGCCCTCGTCACCCTCGTCGGCACGCTGTTCTCGATGGCGGTGTCCGTCCTGTGCGCGTACGGCCTCTCGCGCATCGGCTCGCTCGGGCACCGCTGGCTGCTGATGCTGCTGCTGGCGACGATGTTCTTCAGCGCGGGTCTGATCCCGACGTACCTGCTGGTGCAGTCCCTGGGGCTGACCGACAGCTATCTCGCGCTGATCCTGCCGAGCGCGGTGAGCGTCTTCAACATCCTGGTCCTGCGCGGGTTCTTCATGGGCATCTCGCAGGAACTGATCGACAGCGCGCGGATCGACGGCGCCGGCGACGTCCGGATCCTGTGGCAGATCGTCATGCCGCTGTCCCGGGCCGTCCTCGCGGTCATCACGCTCTTCTACGCGGTCGGGTACTGGAGCGCCTGGTTCAACGCGTCGCTGTACCTCAACGACCAGGACATGATGCCGTTGCAGAACGTCCTGATCCAGCTGGTGCAGAAGCAGGAGGCGCCGGTGGGGCTGAGCCAGGCGATCAAGACGGGCCAACTGTCCGGTCTGGCGGTGCAGATGGCGGTGATGGTGATGGCGCTGCTGCCGGTCGCGGTGTTGTCGCCGTTCGTCCAGAAGCACTTCAAGAAGGGGATGCTGACGGGGGCGGTGAAGGGTTGAGCCGGCAGTCTTCCCAGGGGGCATCCGAGGCATCCGTGGTGCACGGCACCTGGGAGCCTGCTCCGGCTGCCCGCTGGGAGGACGCCTTCCTGACCGGGAACGGTCACCATGGCGCCCTGGTGTTCGGTGATCCGAACGACGACCGTGTCATCGTCACCCATCACACCCTGGTCCGCCCCAACGGCTCCGAACACGCCCGGCCGCCCCGGCTCGCCGACCGGCTCCCCGCCCTCCAGGACCGGTTGCTCGCCGGTGACCTCACCGCCGCCGAGGAGTTCACCGACGGCCGCCCGCTGCACTGGGTGCAGCCCTTCCACCCGGCCTTCCAGCTGCGGGTGCGCGGCACCGGGGAGACCGGGGGCGGCCACCGGCGGACCCTCGACTTCAGCACCGGCGAGGCCGCGGCCGGCTGCGCCGGCGCGCGCAGCCGGGTCTTCGTCTCCCGCGCGGACGACGTGATCGTGCACGAGGTCACCGGCGGCACCCTCGACATCTGCCTGGACCACCGGCTGCCCGGCGTCCCGGCCGGGCTGCGGGTCGGCCAGGGCACCGTGCTGATCCCCGAGGGCGCCCTGCTCAGCCTGCGCGCCCGCTACCCGGGCAGCGACCGCGCCTACACCGGGGTGACCGTCGTCGTGCTCGACGGCGGCAGCGCGGAACTCACCCCGCCGGCCGTGCGCGTCACCGGCGCCCGCTCGGTGCTGCTGCTGACCCGGGTGCACCGGCACACCGGCGAACTGGACGTCGTCGCCGCAGGCCGGGAGCTGCGCGACCTCGTCACGGGTGCCGAGACCGGTGCCAAGGCCGGTGCCGAGACGCGTGCCAAGGCCGGTGCCGAGACCGGCGGGCGGCCGTACGACGATCTCCTCGCCCGGCATCTCGCCCTGCACCGCACCGCCTACCAGCGGGTGACGCTCGACCTCGACGCCGACCCCGCCGAGCGCGCGCTGCCCGGCTCCGAGCTGCTCGGCCGCCCGCACAGCCCGGCGCTGCTGGAGCGGCTCTTCGCCGCCGGCCGCTATCACCTGCTGTCCAGCAGCGGCCTGCTCCCGCCCCGGCTCACCGGGCTGTGGACGGGGGAGTGGGACACGGCGTGGTCCGGCGCCCTCACCACCAACGCCAACCTCAATCTCCAGACCGCCAGCGCCCCCGCCGCCGCGCTGCCCGAGGTCACCGAGGCGCTCGCCCGGTTCGTCCAGCGGCAGCTGCCCGACTGGCGGGAGAACGCCCGGGCGATCTTCGGCGCCCGGGGTGCCGTCGTGCCCGCGCACACCGACGGCGAGTCCGGGCTGACGTACCACTTCAGCCGCGAGTACCCGCTGCACCTGTGGACCGCCGGTCTGGACTGGCTGCTCAAGCCGCTGCTCGACCACGACGAGATCCACCGCCCGAGCGGCGCCGAGCCGGATCCGCGCACCGTCACCGCCCTCGCCGAGGCGGCCGCCTTCTACGCCGACTTCCTCACCCGCACCGACGCCGACGGGCACCTCGTCGTCGTCCCCTCCTACTCGCCGGAGAACCGCCCCGCCAACGGCGGCTGGGGCGTGCTGAACGCGGCCATGGATCTCTCGGCCGCCCGGCACGCCCTGCGCACCGCCGCCCGCCACCACCCCGAACGGGCGGCCGAGTGGCTGGCGTTGGCCGACCGGCTGCCCCCGCACCGGATCAACCGGGACGGAGCGCTGGCCGAATGGGCCTGGCCCGGACTCGACGACACCTACGACCACCGCCATCTCAGCCATCTGTACGGCGTCTGGCCCCTGGAGGAGATCACCCCCCACGACACCTCCGAGCCGGCCGCCGCCGCCCTCCGTGCCCTCGAACTGCGCGGCGCCGAGAACGACTCCGCCCACGGCCATCTGCACCACGCCCTGGTCGCCGCCCGGCTCGGCGCCGCCGACCGGGTCGCGCACGCCCTGGACCGGGTCCTCGGCGGCGACTACTTCCACGCCTCCCTGATGAGCGCCCACTACCCGGACCGCCGCGTCTACAACGCGGACGCGGCGCACACCCTGCCCGGCGTGCTCATCGAGGCGCTGGTGCAGTCCACACCGGACCGGCTGGTCCTGCTCCCCGCCGTCCCGGCCGGCTGCCCGCGCGGTGAACTGCGCGGTGTCCAGGCCCGGTTCGGGGCGGAGATCGACCTCAGCTGGCGTCCGGACGGGGCCCGAGCCGTCGTGAAGCCCCGGCGCACCCACCGCATCGAACTGCGGACTTCCTCCGGCACCGAGCCGCTCGACCTCGTCGCCGGAGAAGACCGCGTCCTCACCCTGGGGGCGCGGTAGCCGAGAAAACCCCACACTCCCCCCCACCCATGGAAGGGACACCATGGAAACGAGAACCCTGAGCAGGGTCGCCAAGGCCCTCATAGCCCCCACACTGGCCCTCGGCGCGACCGTCGGCCTCGCCTCCGCCCCCGCCTCCGCCGCCGTCTGGTCCTCCTGCGACCAGTGGGCCTCCACCACGCTGAACGGCTACACCCTGTACAACGACATCTGGGGCTCCGGCGCCGGCAGCCAGTGCATCTGGGCCAACTCCGGCACCAACTGGGGCGTCTGGGCCAACCACCCCAACACCGGCGGGATCAAGTCCTACCCCAACGCCGACAAGGTGATCAACAAGTCGATCACCTCCCTCTCCTCGCTGACCAGCAGCTACAACGTCACCGTCCCCTCCTCCGGCGCCTACGAGACGGCGTACGACATCTGGGACACCAACCACAAGTACGAGATCATGCTCTGGCTCAACAAGACCGGACCCGTCGGCCCGCTCGGCACCTCGCAGGGCACCGTGACGCTCGGCGGCTCGACCTGGACGGTCTACAAGGGCACCAACGGCTCCAACGACGTCTTCTCGTTCCTCCGCACCTCCAACTCCAGCTCCGGCACGGTCGACATCCTGCCGATCCTGAAGTGGATCAAGGACACCAAGGGCTGGTTCGGCAACGTCACCATCGGTGACCTCCAGTTCGGCTTCGAGATCACCTCCTCCTCCGGCGGCCTGAACTTCACGGTCAACAGCGAAAGCGTCACCAGCAGCTGACCGGCCGGCCGGTCCGGCAGGGGGCGCGGCTCCCCGCGCCCCCTGCTCGCCGTCCTCACCCGGTGATCGGCAGCTCTGCCCCGTCCCGCAGGAACAGCGGGATCCGGTCCAGCGGCGCGTCCACCGTGACCTCCGTCCCGCCCTCGTACGACTCGCCCGTCCACGCGTCCGTCCAGCGCGCGCCCGCCGGCAGATACGTCCTACGGACCGTCGCACCCGCCGTCAGCACCGGGGCGACCAGCAGGTCCCGGCCGAACAGGTAGGCGTCGTCCACGGACCAGGCCGCACCGTCCTCCGGGAACTCCAGGAACAGCGGCCGCAGCACCGGCAGACCCTCCTCGTGCGCCTGTCGCATCGCGTCGAGGATGTACGGCCTGAGCCGCTCGCGCAGCCGCAGATAGCGCTCCAGGATCGCGCCGGCCTCCTCGCCGTAGGACCACACCTCGTTGGGGCCGCCGGTCATCTCCGGGCCCAGCGGCATCCCCGGGTCCCGGAAGCCGTGCAGCCGCATCAGCGGGGACAGCGCGCCGAACTGGAACCAGCGGATCAGCACCTCGCGGTAGGCCGGGTCGTCCGGGTCGCCGCCGTGGAAGCCGCCGATGTCCGTGTTCCACCAGGGGATGCCGGACAGCGCGGTGTTCAGGCCCGCCGCGATCTGCCGGCGCAGGGTCGCGAAGTCGGTGCCGATGTCACCCGACCACAGCGCGGCGCCGTACCGCTGGCTGCCCGCCCACGCCGAGCGGTTGAGGGTGAGGACCTCCTCGCCCTCGGCGCGCAGCCCGTCGTGGAAGGTGCGGGCGTTCTCCGCCGGGTAGAGGTTGCCGACCTCCAGGCCGGGGCCCGCCCAGTAGCGCAGGTTCTCGGGGAAGCCGGGCTTCAGCTCGGGCTCGCAGGCGTCCAGCCAGAACGCCGAGATGCCGTACGGAACCAGGTAGTTGTCCCGCACCTTCGACCACACGAACTCCCGGGCCTCCGGGTTGGTGGCGTCGTAGAAGGCCACCTGCACGGTGGAGGCGACCTCCTTGTCCGGCCAGTCGGCGTGCGCCATCGGCCCGTACTGCGTGCCGATGAAATAGCCGCGCTGCTCCATCACGGGGTGGTTCTCCGACAGCGGCGACACCGACGGCCACACCGACACCACCAGCTTGATGCCCAGCTCGTCCAGCTCGCGGACCATCGCCGCCGGGTCGGGCCACTCCTTCGGGTCGAACTTCCACTCGCCGAGGTGCGTCCAGTGGAAGAAGTCGCACACGATCGCCGAGATCGGCAGGTTCCGCCGCTTGTACTCACGGGCCACGGCGAGCAGCTCGTCCTGGGTGCGGTAGCGCAGCTTGCACTGCCAGAAGCCGGCCGCCCACTCCGGCAGCATCGGCGTGCGGCCCGTCACCGCGCTGTAGGAGCGCTGCCCGTCGGCCGGGGTGCCCGCCGTGATCCAGTAGTCGATCTGCCGCGCCGAGTCCGCGACCCAGCGGGTGCCGTTGCCCGCCAGCTCCACCCGGCCGATCGCCGGGTTGTTCCACAGCAGGGTGTAGCCCCGGCTGGACACCAGCACCGGCACGCTCACCTCGGCGTTGCGCTGCACCAGGTCCACCACCAGGCCCTTCTGGTCCAGCCGCCCGTGCTGGTGCTGGCCCAGGCCGTACAGCTTCTCGCCCTCGTACGCGGCGAACCGCTGCTCCAGCCGGTGGTGGCCGTTGCCGACCGCCGTGTACAGCCTGGGCCCGGGCCACCAGAAGTGGGCCCGCTCCTCGGCCAGCAGCTCGCTGCCGTCGTCGGTGCGCAGGAACCGGATCAGACCCTCCGCGGTCACCTCCACGGTCAGCGCGCCCACCGTCAGCCGCGCCAGCTCGCCATCGGTCTTGACCGTGCCGGCCCGCTCCGGCGGGGTGTCGAGGAGCGCCCCCGGCAGCCCCTCCAGCACCGGGCCGCCGAGCCGGGCCCGGACCCGGACCGCGTCCCGGCCCCAGGGCTCGATCCGCACCGTCTCCTGACGGCCGCTCCACTCCAGCGCGCCGTCCCGCTCCCGGAAGGTGCCGACGGTGGGGGAGGACTGGGCGAGAGAGACCTTCGACTGCACGACGCCAGGCTGATTCACTGCATGCTCCTGAAGGAGTGCGGGACAGGGACAAGGCAGGCAGAGGTGTGCCCCGGACACACCGGAGCACGGGGAGGAGGGGTGGGTCAGGAGGCGGCCGGAGCCGGTCCCGAACTCGCCCGTACCGTCAGCTCGGGCGCGATCAGCACGACCTCGTCGCCGCCCCGCCCGTCCAGCTTGGCCACCAGATGCTCCACGGCGTGCCGGCCCATCTCCTGCGCCGGTACGGCGACCGAGGTCAGCCGCACCGAGGCCTGCACGGCGACCTGCTCCGGGCAGATCGCGACCACCGAGACGTCCTCCGGCACGGCCCGGCCCTGCTGGCGCAGCAGCGCGAGCAGCGGTTCCACCGCCGACTCGTTCTGCACCACGAACCCGCTGGTCCCGGGCCGCTCGTCGAAGATCCGGGCCAGGGTCAGGGCCATCGCGTCGTACCCGCCCTCGCACGGGCGGTGCAGCACCCGCACATCCGTCGCGCGGGCACGGGCGCGCAGACCGTCGAGGGTGCGCTCGGCGAAGCCGGTGTGCCGCTCGTAGACGGCCGGGGCCTCGCCGATGACCGCGACATCACGGTGACCGAGCCCCGCCAGATGCTCCACACAGAGCGCGCCGGTCGCCGTCCAGTCCAGGTCCACGCAGGTCAGTCCGGTGGTCTGGGCGGGCAGGCCGATGAGCACGGAGGGCTGGTCGGTCTCCCGCAGCAGCGGCAGCCGCTCGTCCTCCAGCTCGACGTCCATCAGGATCATCGCGTCCGCGAGCCCGCTGCCGGTCACCCGGCGCACCGCGTCCGGCCCCTCCTCGCCGGTGAGCAGCAGGACGTCGTACCCGTGGGTCCGGGCCGTGGTGGCCACCGCGATGGCGATCTCCATCATCACCGGCACATACATGTCGGTGCGCAGCGGGATCATCAGCGCGATGATGTTCGACCGGTTGCTGGCCAGGGCGCGGGCGCCCGCGTTCGGGTGGTAGCCCAGCTCCCGGATGCTCTGTTCGACCCGCTGCCGGGTGGTCGCGGAGATCGACCGCTTGCCGCTGAGGACATAGCTCACCGTGCTCGCCGAGACTCCGGCGTGCTGGGCGACCTCGGCGAGGGTGACCATCCGGCTCTCCAAGCTGTTGTGAAGCGCTTCGACACGGGCGCATAGCCGACGGGGATGAATGAGGGTGGCATTGACACTAGCCCCAGCGAGGGCAGGGTGTCCAGAGGATGTCGAAGCGCTTCGACAGCGATTTCCCCCGCGCGTGTCCGGGACCCGCTGTGGCTCCCTCCCGGGCGGGCGACGGCCGCACCGGAGCGGTGCACGAACCGTCCCCCCGGAAGGACCCCCGGCGCAACACCCCGGACCACGCCCGGCGGAGACGAAGCATGGGCCGATCGGACGCGCGAGGGGTGGTGGGGTCGCCCCGTTTCGGGTACCAACGATCCAGTAGCACCGGTCGGTACGAACGACCCGAAAACATCCCTCTTCGCGGCGAGGTGAGCCTCATGTCCGCCCCCACCACTCCTCGTACCAACGTCACCGAGCGGGAGGCCCGCCAGGTGGCGGAGGCCGCCCGGGAACAGCACTGGCGCAAGCCCAGCTTCGCCAAGGAACTCTTCCTCGGGCGATTCCGGCTCGACCTCATCCACCCCCACCCCCTGCCCGGCGACGAGGCCGTACAGCGCGGCGAGGAGTTCCTCGCCAAGCTCCGCGCCTTCTGCGAGTCCACCGTCGACGGCGCCCGCATCGAGCGCGAGGCCCGCATCCCCGACGAGGTCGTCGCCGGGCTCAAGGAACTCGGCGCCCTCGGCATGAAGATCGACCCCAAGTACGGCGGCCTCGGCCTCACCCAGCTGTACTACAACAAGGCCCTCGCGCTGGCCGGCTCTGCGAGCCCCGCCGTCGGCGCGCTGCTCTCCGCCCATCAGTCGATCGGCGTACCGCAGCCGCTGAAGATGTTCGGCACCCAGGAGCAGAAGGACGCCTTCCTGCCCCGCTGCGCCCGCACCGACATCTCCGCCTTCCTGCTCACCGAGCCCGACGTCGGCTCCGACCCGGCCCGGCTCGCCACCACCGCCGTGCCCGACGGCGACGCCTACGTCCTCGACGGGGTGAAGCTGTGGACCACCAACGGCGTGGTCGCCGACCTGCTCGTCGTCATGGCCCGCGTGCCCGTGTCCGAGGGCCACCCGGGCGGCATCACCGCCTTCGTGGTGGAGGCGGACTCCGAGGGCATCACCGTGGAGAACCGCAACGCCTTCATGGGGCTGCGCGGCATCGAGAACGGCGTGACCCGCTTCCACCGGGTCCGGGTGCCGGCCGCCAACCGCATCGGCCCCGAGGGCGCCGGCCTGAAGATCGCGCTGACCACCCTCAACACCGGCCGGCTGTCGCTGCCCGCGATGTGCGCGGGCGCCGGCAAGTGGTGTCTGAAGATCGCCCGCGAATGGTCCGCGGAGCGTGAGCAGTGGGGCAAGCCGGTCGCCCTGCACGAGGCCGTCGGCGCCAAGATCAGCTTCATCGCGGCCACCACCTTCGCCCTGGAGGCCGTCCTCGACCTGTCCTCCCAGATGGCCGACGAGGACCGCAACGACATCCGCATCGAGGCCGCTCTCGCCAAGCTCTACGGCTCCGAGATGGCCTGGAAGATGGCCGACGAACTGGTCCAGATCCGCGGCGGACGCGGCTACGAGACGGCCGAGTCGCTCAGGGCACGCGGCGAACGCGCGGTCCCCGCCGAGCAGATGCTGCGCGACCTGCGCATCAACCGCATCTTCGAGGGCTCCACGGAGATCATGCACCTGCTGATCGCCCGCGAGGCCGTGGACGCCCACCTCTCGGTCGCCGGTGACCTCATCGACCCCGACAAGACCCTCGCCGACAAGGCGCGGGCGGGCGCGAACGCGGGCGTCTTCTACGCCAAGTGGCTGCCGAAGCTGGTCGCCGGACCCGGACAACTCCCCACGTCCTACGGCGAGTTCAAGCACGGTATCGATCTGTCCGGGCATCTGCGCTATGTCGAGCGCGCCGCCCGCAAGCTGGCCCGCTCCACCTTCTACGCCATGTCCCGCTGGCAGGGCCGGATGGAGACCAAGCAGGGCTTCCTCGGCCGGATCGTGGACATCGGCGCGGAACTCTTCGCCATGAGCGCGGCCTGTGTCCGCGCCGAGCGGCTGCGCACCCGCGGCGAACACGGCCGCGAGGCCTACCAGCTGGCCGACGCCTTCTGCCACCAGGCCCGCATCCGGGTGGACGAGCTGTTCGGCCGGCTGTGGACGAACACGGACGGCCTCGACCACAAGGTGGTCAAGGCCGTCCTCGCCGGGTCCTACACCTGGCTGGAAGAGGGGATCATCGACCCGTCCGGCGACGGCCCGTGGATCGCCGACGCGACCCCCGGACCCGCGACCCGGGCGAGCGAACGCCGACCCTTCGGCGACTGACCCCCGCCGGGCGCCTGGGGCGGGTCAGTTGCCCCAGGTGCCCTGGTTCACGGCGCAGTTCCAGCCCGTGCCGTGGAGCGTGAACTTCACCTGGTAGGTACGGGTGTTGAGCAGATGCGTCGGAATCCTCATGCCGAGGCTCTTCTTCGCCTTCAGCGTGCCCGTGTACACGGACACCGACTGGGTCGAGTTGTGGGTGATCCGGCCACCCGTGGCCCTCGCCGTGCCGAAGCGGAGGTACTTCACGTTGGTGACGCTGAACGTGACCTTCTTGAAGGACGTGGTCGTGCTCTTGTTCTTGATGCCGAAGTACAGGCCGCCGTTGGTCACCCAGTGGTGCGAGTTGATGTAGAAGCGGCTCGGGTAGACCAGGTCCACCGGGCAGCCGGCGCCGGCCGACGTGCGGGTGGCGGCGGACGCCGTACCGGCGATCCCCAGCTGAGCGGTGGTCAGGACGGCTGCTCCGGCCAGGACGGCCGCGGTGGTGCGCATACGGTTCATCGTGGTGGTACTCCCCCTTTGAGGCCCGACGTGACGGGCTGCACCGGAAGGATGCCACTGCCGGCCGCCGTCCGCGCGCGATTTCCGTGCCTTTCCGACGGGACCGGTACAAGGTAGTGACACAACGGGTGGCCTGTGTCACATGATCGTCACGGAGCCGCCCTTCCGAGGGACACCCTGTCCGGGCGCCGGGCCGGTGCGGCCACAATGGAGGGATGACCGACAGTCCCGCCCATCCGGCACCCCTCGCCGATCCGCACCTCGTCTACGACCCCGTGGCCGGCGACGGCCCCAAGGACGTGGTGATCCTCGGCTCCACCGGATCCATCGGCACCCAGGCCATCGACCTCGTGCTGCGCAACCCCGACCGCTTCCGGGTCACCGCCCTCTCCGCGAACGGCGGCCGCACCGCCCTCCTCGCCGAGCAGGCGCACCGGCTGCGGGTGCGCACCGTCGCGGTCGCCCGCGAGGACGCCGTACCCGCGCTGCGCGAGGCGCTCGCCGCGCACTACGGCCCCGGCGAGCCGCTGCCCGAGATCCTCGCCGGACCCGACGCGGCCACCCAGGTCGCCGCCTCCCCCTGCCACACCGTGCTCAACGGCATCACCGGCTCCATCGGCCTCGCGCCGACGCTGGCCGCGCTGGAGGCGGGCCGCACCCTCGCGCTCGCCAACAAGGAGTCGCTGATCGTCGGCGGACCGCTGGTCAAGGCGCTCGCCAAGCCGGGCCAGATCATCCCGGTCGACTCCGAGCACGCCGCCCTCTTCCAGGCGCTGGCGGCGGGCACCCGGGCCGACGTCCGCAAGCTGGTGGTGACGGCGTCCGGCGGCCCCTTCCGCGGCCGGACCAAGGCCGAGCTGGCCCGGGTCACCGTCGAGGACGCCCTCGCCCACCCCACCTGGGCGATGGGCCCGGTGATCACGATCAACTCCGCGACCCTCGTCAACAAGGGCCTGGAGGTCATCGAGGCGCACCTCCTCTACGACATTCCCTTCGACCGCATTGAGGTCGTCGTGCACCCCCAGTCGTATGTTCACTCGATGGTCGAGTTCACCGACGGATCCACGATCGCCCAGGCGACGCCCCCCGACATGCGCGGGCCGATCGCCATCGGTCTGGGCTGGCCCGAACGCGTGCCGGACGCGGCGCCCGCCTTCGACTGGAGCAAGGCCTCCACCTGGGAGTTCTTCCCGCTGGACAACGAGGCGTTCCCCTCGGTGAACCTCGCCCGGCACGTGGGGCAGCTCGCGGGCACGGCCCCGGCGGTGTTCAATGCGGCCAACGAGGAGTGCGTCGACGCCTTCCGCGGCGGCGCGCTGCCCTTCAACGGGATCATGGAGACCGTCACCCGGGTGGTGGAGGAGCACGGCACCCCCGGCACGGGAACCTCACTCACGGTGTCGGACGTCCTCGAAGCGGAGACCTGGGCCCGCGCCCGGGCCCGCGAACTCACAGCCACGACGGCGACCGCGGAGGCGCGTGCATGACGACCTTGATGTTCATCCTCGGCATAGTGGTCTTCGCGGTCGGCCTGCTCGTCTCCATCGCATGGCACGAGCTGGGACACCTCTCCACGGCCAAGCTCTTCGGCATCCGCGTCCCGCAGTACATGGTCGGCTTCGGCCCGACCATCTGGTCGCGGAAGAAGGGCGAGACCGAGTACGGCATCAAGGCGGTCCCGCTCGGCGGCTACATCCGCATGATCGGCATGTTCCCGCCCGACGACCAGGGCCGGGTCTCCGCCCGCTCCACGTCGCCCTGGCGCGGCATGATCGAGGACGCCCGCTCGGCCGCCTTCGAGGAGCTGAAGCCCGGCGACGAGACGCGCATGTTCTACACGCGCAAGCCGTGGAAGCGCGTCATCGTCATGTTCGCCGGCCCCTTCATGAACCTGATCCTCGCGATCGCCCTGTTCCTCACCGTGCTGATGGGCTTCGGCGTCCAGGAGCAGACCACCACCGTCCGCTCGGTCTCGCCCTGCTCCATCGCGCAGAACCAGAACCGCGACACCTGCAAGAAGTCCGACCCGGTCTCCCCGGCGGCCCAGGCCGGTCTGAAGGCGGGCGACAAGATCGTCTCCTTCGCCGGCACCCCCACCAAGGACTGGAACACCCTCTCGGACCTCATCCGGGACAGCGCGGGACAGAACGTCACGATCGTCGTCGACCGCCATGGCCGGCAGCTCACCCTGCACACCACGATCAAGACGAACCTGGTCGCCAAGAAGGACGCGAACGGCCAGTACACCAAGGGCTACGTCAAGGCCGGCTTCCTCGGCTTCAGCGCCGCCACCGGTGTCGTCCACAAGGACTTCGGCGAGTCCCTGACCTGGATGGGCGACCGGGTCGGCGACGCCGTCGACTCCCTCGCCGCACTGCCCGGCAAAATCCCCGCCCTGTGGAACGCCGCCTTCGGCGACGGCCCGCGCGAACCGGACTCCCCGATGG
The DNA here is from genome assembly GCF_042672505.1 of Streptomyces sp. NPDC127190. Taxonomy (NCBI): domain Bacteria; kingdom Bacillati; phylum Actinomycetota; class Actinomycetes; order Kitasatosporales; family Streptomycetaceae; genus Streptomyces; species Streptomyces sp. NPDC127190. The sequence goes on along the minus strand of NZ_JBHXVE010000001.1, from coordinate 58,629 downwards.
GCATCGTCGGCGCGGCCCGGGTCACCGGCGAGATCGCCACCCTCGACATCCCCGCCTCCCAGCAGGTGGCGATGTTCGTGATGCTCCTCGCCGGCTTCAACCTCTCCCTCTTCCTGTTCAACATGCTCCCGCTGCTCCCGCTCGACGGCGGGCACATCGCGGGCGCCCTGTGGGAGGCGCTGCGCCGGAACCTGGCCCGGGTGCTGCGCCGCCCGGACCCCGGCCCGTTCGACGTGGCCAAGCTGATGCCCCTGGCCTACGTGATCGCCGGGATCTTCGTCTGCTTCACCCTGCTGGTGCTGATCGCGGACGTCGTCAACCCGGTGAAAATCTCCTAGCCACGGGCCGTTCACGGACGGCCCGGAAACCCCTGTGTTCCGGGCCGTCTTCCATCGAGTGGGTTTACCGGTCTGATGTGCCGGGGCACGGGGCGGTGCCGTAATCTCGGAGCCTCGGGTGCCGTAATCTCGGAGCCTGGAGCCCACTGTTCACAGGGCCGGACCTTGATCCACGACTTGGGGTTGCACAGCAGATGACTGCGATTTCTCTCGGCATGCCGTCCGTTCCGACCAAGGTTGCCGAGCGCCGGAAGAGCCGGCAGATCCAGGTCGGCAGCGTGGCGGTCGGCGGAGACGCGCCGGTCTCGGTGCAGTCGATGACCACGACCCGTACGTCGGACATCGGCGCCACCCTCCAGCAGATCGCCGAGCTGACCGCGTCCGGCTGCCAGATCGTCCGCGTGGCCTGCCCCACGCAGGACGACGCGGACGCCCTGGCGACCATCGCCCGCAAGTCGCAGATCCCCGTCATCGCGGACATCCACTTCCAGCCGAAGTACGTCTTCGCCGCGATCGAGGCCGGCTGCGCCGCGGTCCGCGTCAACCCGGGCAACATCAAGCAGTTCGACGACAAGGTCAAGGAGATCGCCCAGGCCGCCAAGGACCACGGCACGCCGATCCGCATCGGCGTCAACGCGGGCTCCCTGGACCGGCGGCTGCTCCAGAAGTACGGCAAGGCGACCCCCGAGGCGCTCGTCGAGTCGGCCCTGTGGGAGGCCTCCCTCTTCGAGGAGCACGACTTCCGCGACATCAAGATCTCGGTCAAGCACAACGACCCGGTCGTCATGATCGAGGCCTACCGCCAGCTCGCCGCGCAGTGCGACTACCCGCTCCACCTCGGCGTCACCGAGGCCGGCCCCGCCTTCCAGGGCACCATCAAGTCGGCGGTCGCCTTCGGCGCGCTGCTCAGCCAGGGCATCGGCGACACCATCCGGGTGTCCCTCTCCGCCCCGCCGGCCGAGGAGGTCAAGGTCGGCATCCAGATCCTGGAGTCCCTGAACCTCAAGCAGCGCGGCCTGGAGATCGTCTCCTGCCCGTCCTGCGGCCGCGCCCAGGTCGACGTCTACAAGCTGGCCGAAGAGGTCACCGCCGGCCTGACCGGCATGGAGGTCCCGCTCCGCGTCGCGGTCATGGGCTGCGTCGTCAACGGCCCCGGCGAGGCCCGCGAGGCCGACCTCGGCGTCGCCTCCGGAAACGGCAAGGGCCAGATCTTCGTCAAGGGCGAGGTCATCAAGACCGTCCCCGAGTCCAAGATCGTGGAAACCCTCATCGAGGAGGCCATGAAGCTGGCCGAGCAGATGGAGAAGGACGGCGTGAGCTCCGGCGAGCCCTCGGTGTCGGTGGCGGGCTGACGGTCCGAGGCCGCCGGCAAAGGCGCCTTCAGGGGCGCGGGCCGTATCCGATATGCGGCTCCGCCGCGTGGGCGCGACCGGCCACGGACAACCGGAACCCGCCCACGCGCAAAGTGCCCCGAGCCAGAAGGCGCACCGCTTCAGCAGCGCGGCTATAGTGCGGAGGATCAGCGGAACCCCACGGTGAGGCCCCGTACGTGTTGACCCAGACCACCTCCCGGGTGCTCGAACCGAGCGACCTTGACGCCGCGCTCGCGGTCCTCGACCGCGAGCCTGTGGCCAACGCCTTCGTGACCTCCCGGGTCCAGGTCGCGGGCCTCGACCCCTGGCGCCTCGGCGGCGAGATGTGGGGCTGGTACGAGGACGGCATGCTCACGTCCCTGTGCTACGCGGGCGCCAACCTCGTCCCGATCTGCGCCACCCCGCGCGCCGTCCGCGCCTTCGCGGACCGCGCCCGCCGGGCGGGCCGCCGCTGCTCCTCCATCGTCGGCCCCGCCGAATCCACCGCCGCGCTGTGGCGCCTGCTGGAGCCGCACTGGGGTCCGGCCCGCGAGGTCCGCGCCCACCAGCCGCTGATGATCACCGACCGGATGCCCGCCGACATCGCCCCGGACCCCTACGTCCGCCGCGTCCGCAAGGACGAGATGGAGACGATCATGCCGGCGTGCGTGGCGATGTTCACCGAGGAGGTCGGCGTATCGCCGCTCGCCGGGGACGGCGGCCTGCTGTACCAGGCCCGGGTCGCCGAACTCGTCGGCTCCGGCCGCTCCTTCGCCCGGGTCGACGGCGACGGCAAGGTCGTCTTCAAGGCGGAGATCGGCGCCGCCACCCACCGGGCCTGCCAGATCCAGGGCGTCTGGGTGGCCCCGGAGTACCGGGGCAGGGGCCTCGCCGCCCCCGGCATGGCGGCGGTCCTGCGCTACGCCCTCGCGGACGTGGCCCCCGTGGTCAGCCTGTACGTGAACGACTTCAACACGGCGGCGCGCAGGACGTACCGCAGGGTGGGCTTCCAGGAGGTCGGCGCCTTCATGAGCGTGCTCTTCTGAAGCGACGCCCGCTGCGGCCGGACGGGTGGCCGCCGACCGGACCGCGCCCGCCCGCTTCCCTGTACGCTCCCCGCATGGACCTCGTGATCGGCCCGCTGGACCTCTCCGCCCGTGTCGACGAGGCCTTGGCGGTCCAGGCCGTCGCCTTCGGCCTCGGCCCCGACGAAGTGGCCGTACGCCGGCAGATCGTCCAGCGCCATATGCAGTTCCCGGGCGCCCGCGCCCTCGGCGCGACCGTCGGCGGCCGTCTCGTCGGGTTCGTCTACGGCATGCCCAACTCCCGCACCCACTGGTGGTCCACGGTCGTGGAACCGTACCTGCGCGCGGGCGGCAACGAGTACTGGCTCGACGACTCCTTCGTCATCACCGAGCTGCACGTCCACCCCGACCACCAGAACCGGGGCATCGGCCGCAGCCTGATCACCACCATCACCGACAGCGCCACCGAGCCGCGCTCGATCCTCTCCGCGATCGACACCGACAGCCCCGCCCGCGGCCTCTACCACTCCCTCGGCTACGCCGACCTCGCCCGCCAGGTGCACTTCCCGAGCGCGCCACGGCCGTACGCAGTGATGGGCGCCCCCCTGCCGCTCCGCAGGTGTTAACCGATTTCCACCCCCGCAGTCGGCCCGGCTAACCTCCTTGCCATCACCGTTTTCTTGGCAGGAGTACGAGAACCATGGCGAACGCACCGGTCCAGCGCATGTCCCAGTTGATGGCGAAGACGCTGCGCGACGACCCGGCGGACGCCGAGGTCCTCAGCCACAAGCTCCTCGTCCGCGCCGGCTACGTCCGCCGCACCGCCGCCGGCATCTGGAGCTGGCTGCCCCTCGGCAAGAAGGTCCTCTCCAACGTGGAGCGGATCGTCCGCGAGGAGATGGACGCCATCGGCGCCCAGGAGGTCACCCTTCCCGCGCTGCTGCCCCGTGAGCCGTACGAGGCCACCGGCCGCTGGGACGAGTACGGCCAGGAGCTGTTCCGGCTCAAGGACCGCAAGGGCGGCGACTACCTGCTCGGTCCGACGCACGAGGAGATCTTCACCCTCCTGGTCAAGGACCAGTGCACGTCCTACAAGGACCTGCCGGTGATCCTCTACCAGATCCAGACCAAGTTCCGCGACGAGGCCCGCCCCCGCGCCGGCATCCTGCGCGGCCGTGAGTTCCTGATGAAGGACTCGTACTCCTTCGACCTCGAGGACGAGGGCCTCGCCCAGTCGTACGCCCTGCACCGCCAGGCGTACCAGCGGATCTTCGAGCGTCTCGGCCTGGACTACCGGATCTGCGCGGCCACCGCGGGCGCCATGGGCGGCTCGAAGTCGGAGGAGTTCCTGGCCCCGGCCGAGGCCGGCGAGGACACCTTCGCCGACTGCCCGAACTGCGACTTCGCCGCCAACACCGAGGCGATCACCTACGGGCTGAAGGAGGTCGACGGCTCGGCGGTGCCCGCGCTGGAGGAGATCCCCACCCCCGACACCCCGACCATCGAGACCCTGGCCGCCTCGCTCGGCGTCCCGGCCTCCGCCACGCTGAAGAACCTGCTGGTCAAGGTGGACGGCGAGATCGTCGCCGTGGGCGTGCCCGGGGACCGCGAGGTCGACCTGGACAAGGTCGAGGCGCACTTCGCCCCGGCCACCGTCGAGATGGTCACCGAGGCCGACTTCGCCGGCCGCCCCGACCTGGTCCGCGGCTATGTCGGCCCGCAGGGCCTGGGCGAGAAGGTGAAGTACCTCGCCGACCCGCGCGTCGCCCCCGGCACCGCCTGGATCACCGGCGCCAACAAGGAGCACACGCACGCCAGGAACGTCGTCGCCGGCCGTGACTTCCAGGTCGACGCGTACGTGGACGTGGTCGTGGTCCAGGAGGGCGACCCCTGCCCCAAGTGCGGCACCGGCCTGAAGCTGGACCGCGCCATCGAGATCGGCCACATCTTCCAGCTGGGCCGCAAGTACACCGACGCCCTCAAGCTCGACGTCCTCGGCCAGAACGGCAAGCCGGTCCGGGTCACCATGGGCTCCTACGGCATCGGCGTCTCCCGCGCGGTCGCGGCCATCGCCGAGCAGAGCGCCGACGAGCACGGCCTGGTCTGGCCCAAGGAGATCGCCCCGGCCGATGTGCACGTCGTCGCCGCGGGCAAGGCGCTCCAGACCGAGCTGGCCCTCGACGTCGCCGAGAAGCTCGCCGCCGCGGGCGTCCGGGTCCTGGTGGACGACCGGGCCGGCGTCTCCCCGGGCGTGAAGTTCACGGACGCCGAGCTGATCGGCGTACCGCAGATCCTGGTCGCCGGCCGCCGCTCCGGCGAGGGCGTCCTGGAGCTGAAGGACCGCAAGACCGGCGAGCGCGAGGAGCTGTCGGTCGAGGACGCGATCGCCCGCCTGACGGCCTGACCACCGTCCGGTCCCCGCGCCCCTTTCCGGGGGCGCGGGCCCGCATCGGGCATCGGGCGTCGGGCGTCGGGCGTCGGGGGAGACCCTAGAGCCAGCCCGCGAACTCCAGCAGCAGCTCCGCGTCCTGCGGCCGGCCCACGCGGAGCGCCCGCACTCCCGACTCCACCGCCCGGAACAGCGTCCAGCCGCGCAACCGCTCCTGGTCCACCTCCAGCGACTCGGCGAGCCGCTTGATCCGGCGGCGCGTCGTCGCGGCGCCGGACGGCGTCGCGATCAGGTCCTCCACCCGGTCCCGCACCAGCCGCGCCAGATCGAACGCGCACTCGCCGACCACCGGGTCCGGTCCCACCGCCAGCCACGGCATCCGCTCCCCGGCCAGCACCTTGCTCTGCCGGAACGTGCCGTGCAGCAACCGCCGCTCGGGCGGCGCGGCCAGCAGCTCCTCGCGCGCCGCGAGCGCCGCATCCACCAGCGGCGCCGCCTCGGGCGCGGACTCGGCGCCCGCCCGCATCGCCGCCGCCTGCCGCCCGGTGCGCTCCGCGACGGTCTCGAAGACCTCCCCGGACGGCGGCTCCACCCACAGCCGGCGCAGCGTGCCCGCCGCCTCCAGCAGGGCCTTCGCCTCCGGCAGCGAGCGCACCGACACATCCGGGTGCAGCCGCTCCAGCAGCAGCACCCCCTCCTCGGGCTCCGCCTCCAGCAGCTGTACGGCACCCAGCCCGCCCCAGTGCGCCAGCGCCGCCCGCTCACTGCCCGGACGGGCCCGCGGCGGGGCCAGCTTCAGTACGGCCGGGGTGCCGTCGGCCCGCCGCACCAGCACCACGAGGCTGCTGCGGCCGCCCGGCACCTGCACCCGCTCGACGGTCAACTCGCGCCGGGCGAGGGCCTCTTCGGCCGTCCCGGGCAGCCGGGACAGCCAGTCGTCGCCGGCCGGTGCCGTCTCCCCGAGCGCCCTCACCAGGCGCTGCGGCGGTTCGAAAGCCATGCGCGAGTCGTTCCCTTCCCGTCGGGGTCCCGTCATACCGTCCTACGCGCACTCACGGCGCGGAGGAAGCCGAGGCGGAGGGCGACGCCGTCGGGCCGGCCGCGCCGGTGTCCTCGCCGCCCCGCTCGGCGAGCCCAGGGAAGGCTACGCTCCGCCCGCTCCAGCGCACCGCCCGTACCGCGGCCTCCCGCAGCGCCGCGGCCGCGTCCGCGCGCCGCGCGCCGGTCGCCGCCCGCACCAGGTCCGAGTAGACCCCGGCCACCCGCTGCTCCAGCCGTGCGGCCAGCGTGACGGCGTCCGCCGGGTCCCGCACCGGGAACGGCAGCGCGTACGCGGCGCTCGCGGGCACCGGCTCGCCGCCCAGATCGCGCACCTGGCGGCCGAGCGCGTCCCGGCGGGCCCGGTGGGCGTCGTACGCGGCCCGGGCCTCGGCGCGCCGCCGCGGGCCGATCTGTCCGCCGACGACGCCGTACCCGTACACCGCCGCGTGCTCGGCCGCGAGGGCCGCCTGGAGCGCGGTCAGCTCTCCCGGGTCCGCCTTTCTCTTCTCCGGCCGCTGGCTCACTTGGCCTCCTTGCTGGGCAGACAGGTGTGCGCGGTGCCGGCGGCCACGTGGCCGTACGCCGGCGCGTACTCGGCCCGCTCGCTCACTTGGCCTCCTTGGTGGGCAGGCAGCTGTGCGCGGTGCCGGCGGCCGCCTGGCCGTACGCCGCCGTGTGCTCGGTCCGCTCGCTCACTTCGGCCCCTCCGTCAGCAGGTAGGCGTGCGCGGCGCCGGCGGCGGCCACGGAGGCCAGCAGCCGGGCCGTCTCGCCCGGCACGTCCAGGAGTTCCTTCGCCCGCCGGTCGGCGAGGTCCCGCTCGGCCGCGGCCAGCCCGGCGAGGGCGGCCCGCTCGGTGGCCGGTACCGGGGCGGGGGAGGGGGACGCGGATGCCGACGCGCTCGGCGTGGGCGTCGTACCGCTCGCGAACGCCGCCGCGTGGGCCGCGACCTCCGCCCGCAGCGGGCGCAGCCGCTCCGCGAGCCCCGGATGGGCCGTGAGGGCCGCGTCGTACTGCGCCAGCAGCGCCTGGCTGTCCCGTGCCGCACGCGCGCGTACCCGGTCGGCGGCCGCCGTGGCGGCATCGGTGCCGGAGTCCGGGTCGGCCGAGCAGCCGGCCAGCAGGGCGGCCCCGGCGGCCGAGGCGAGCAGGGTTCTTCTGCGCGGCCCCGAGGGGATGCGCGACGGCGGGGGGTACGGCACGGCTGACGTCCTCGGGGGCTCGTACGAACACACGGGCGGGAGACCGGCCCGCCGTGATCACGGTACCCGCGCATCCCGTGGCGTGATGTCACCGGCTCCGCGGCTCTGCTCGACCGAGCCGCTGTCCGCACCGCCCGCCGCGGGAGGCAGGACGCAACACTCCCCGCGACCGGATACCCTTTGAGCAGACACGCGACCCATCCCACAACAGCACACGCGGCCGAGGAGTCACCCGGATGAGCACCACCCAGAGCGAGAGGCTGCGAGAGCTGCTCGAACCGCTCGTCACCTCGCAAGGGCTGGATCTCGAAGAGATCGCCGTGGACTCCGTGGGACGCAAGCGAGTGCTGCGCGTGGTCGTCGACTCCGACAACGGAGCGGATCTGGACACGATCGCCGATGTGAGCCGTGCGCTCTCGGCGAAGCTCGACGAGACCAACGCGATGGGCGAGGGCGCGTACGACCTGGAGGTCGGAACCCCCGGCGCCGAGCGCCTCCTCACCGAGCACCGGCACTTCGTCCGCGCCACCGACCGGCTCGTGAAGTTCCAGCTGACCGAGGGCGGCGAGCTGCTCGCCCGGATCCTGACGGTGGACGAGGACGGCATCGACGTCGAGGTCCCCGGGGTCAAGGGCCGCAAGGCCACCAGCCGCAGGCTCGGCTTCCCGGAGATCGCGAAGGCGCGCGTGCAGGTCGAGTTCAACCGCAAGGACAAAGCGGACAAGAAGGACATGAAGGAAGAAGAGGAGGCGTAGCCGTGGACATCGACATGAGCGCCCTGCGGGGCTTGGTCCGGGAGAAGGAGATCTCCTTCGACCTGCTGGTCGAAGCGATCGAGTCGGCCCTCCTCATCGCCTACCACCGCACCGAGGGAAGCCGCCGACACGCGCGCGTGGAGCTCAACCGGGAGACCGGGCATGTGACCGTGTGGGCGAAGGAGGACCCCGAGGACCTGGAGGAGGGGCAGGAGCCGCGCGAGTTCGACGACACCCCGTCGGGCTTCGGACGGATCGCCGCCACCACCGCCAAGCAGGTGATCCTGCAACGACTGCGGGACGCGGAGGACGACGCCACGCTCGGCGAGTACGCCGGCCGCGAGGGCGACATCGTCACCGGTGTGGTCCAGCAGGGCCGCGACCCGAAGAACGTCCTGGTCGACATCGGCAAGCTGGAGGCCATCCTGCCGGTGCAGGAGCAGGTGCCCGGTGAGACGTACCCGCACGGCATGCGCCTGCGGTCCTACGTCGTCCGGGTGGCCAAGGGCGTCCGCGGCCCCTCCGTGACCCTCTCCCGCACCCACCCCAACCTGGTGAAGAAGCTCTTCGCCCTGGAGGTGCCGGAGATCGCCGACGGCTCCGTCGAGATCGCGGCGATCGCCCGTGAGGCCGGTCACCGCACCAAGATCGCCGTACGGTCCACCCGTTCGGGCCTGAACGCCAAGGGCGCCTGCATCGGCCCCATGGGCGGCCGTGTGCGCAATGTCATGGGCGAGCTGAACGGCGAGAAGATCGACATCGTCGACTGGTCGGACGACCCGGCCGAGATGGTCGCGAACGCCCTGTCACCCGCTCGGGTGAGCAAGGTGGAGGTTGTCGACATGGCCACCCGCTCCGCCCGGGTGACCGTGCCGGACTACCAGCTCAGCCTGGCGATCGGCAAGGAGGGGCAGAACGCCCGCCTCGCCGCCCGCCTCACCGGCTGGCGCATCGACATCCGGCCCGACACCGAGCAGGCCGGGGAATGACGGAAGCGGCCGGGGACCCCCACGGGGAATAAATCCCGGCCGCAGGCCGCTGAGATCACGACAACAGCCGTTCGATCTTTGCCCCATAGGGGTGAGGTCGGTACGGGGAGGTAGACTTAACCGTGTCTGGCCGGACGCACGCCGGAGCATGCCCTGAACGCACCTGTGTGGGGTGCCGGGAGCGGACGGCCAAGACTGATCTCCTGCGGATCGTGGTGATCGAGGACGCATGCGTCCCCGATCCTCGCGGTACGCTGCCCGGCCGGGGTGCGTACGTACACCCCGCCCTGGTCTGTTTCGACCAGGCGGTACGCCGCCGGGCGTTCCCGCGGGCACTGCGCGTCCCGGGACCGCTCGACACAAAGGCGTTGCGCCAGCACGTCGAGCAGACGACAGTTGCCAAGCAGGCAACGCCGTAAGACGTACCGCACGGAACACCGTGCGGTCTGGTACCTCGCGAGTCGAAAGCAGGTCGAGATTGCGATGAGCACTCGATGAGTACGCGATGAGTACGCCCATGAACTAGCGACGGTCCGGCTTCACCCGGACCTCAAAGGAGCGAAGTGGCTAAGGTCCGGGTTTACGAACTCGCCAAGGAGTTCGGAGTGGAGAGCAAGGTCGTCATGGCCAAGCTCCAGGAGCTCGGTGAATTCGTCCGTTCGGCGTCTTCGACCATCGAAGCGCCCGTTGTACGCAAGCTGACCGACGCCTTCCAGGGCGGTGGCAACGGCAAGTCCGCCGGCAAGCCCGCCCCGCGCAAGGCCGCCCCCAAGCCCGCCGCGCCCGCCCCGGCGCAGGCGGCACGTCCGGCTGCTCCGAAGCCGGGCGCCCCCAAGCCGGTGACGCCCGCGGCCCAGCAGCCCGCGGCCCCGTCGGCGCCCGCCGCGCCCGCGGCCCCCGCGGCGACCCCCGGTCCGCGTCCGGTGCCGGGCCCCAAGCCCGCGCCGCGCCCGGCCCCGGCCGCCCCGGAGTTCACCGCTCCGCCGGCCGCTCCGGCCGCGCAGACCCCGCAGGCCCCGGCCGCGCAGGGTCCGCGTCCCGGTGGCGGTGGCCGTCCCGGTGCTCCCAAGCCCGGTGGCTCCCGTCCGGCCGCTCCCGGCCAGGGCCAGGCGGCCCGTCCGGGCCAGGGCGGTCAGCGTCCCGGCCAGGCCCCGCGTCCGGGTGCCCGTCCGTCCGGTCCGCGCCCGGGCAACAACCCCTTCACCTCCGGCGGCAACGCCGGTATGGCCCGTCCGCAGGCCCCGCGCCCGCAGGGCGGTCCGCGTCCCGGCGGACCCGGTGCCCCCGGCGCCGGTCCCCGTCCGCAGGCGCCCGGCGCCCAGGGCGGCGGTCCGCGTCCGCAGGCTCCCGGCGGTCCCCGGCCGACCCCGGCCGGCATGCCCCGCCCGCAGGGCGGCGGCCCGCGTCCCGGCCCGGCCGGTCCGCGTCCGAACCCCGGCATGATGCCGCAGCGTCCCGCTGCCGGCCCGCGTCCGGGCGGCGGTGGCCCCGGCGGCCGCGGTCCCGGTGCCGGCGGTCGTCCCGGTGGCGGCGGCGGTCGTCCCGGCGGCGGCTTCGCCGGTCGTCCCGGTGGCGGTGGCGGCGGCTTCGCCGGTCGTCCCGGTGGTGCCGGCGGTGGCGGCGGCTTCGCCGGCCGTCCGGGTGGTCCGGGCGCCGGTGGCGGCGGTGGCCGTCCCGGCTTCGGTGGCCGTCCCGGCGGTCCCGGTGGCCGCGGTGGCACGCAGGGTGCCTTCGGCCGTCCCGGTGGTCCCGCGCGTCGTGGCCGCAAGTCGAAGCGGCAGAGGCGCCAGGAGTACGAGGCCATGCAGGCCCCGAGCGTCGGCGGCGTGATGCTGCCGCGCGGCAACGGCGAGACCATCCGTCTCTCCCGCGGCGCGTCGCTCACCGACTTCGCGGAGAAGATCAACGCCAACCCGGCGTCGCTCGTCGCGGTCATGATGAACCTCGGCGAGATGGTCACTGCCACGCAGTCCGTCTCCGACGAGACCCTTCACCTCCTCGCCGACGAGATGAACTACACGGTTCAGGTCGTCAGCCCGGAGGAGGAGGACCGCGAGCTGCTCGAGTCCTTCGACATCGAGTTCGGCGAGGACGAGGGCGACGAGGAGGACCTGGTCGTCCGTCCGCCGGTGGTGACCGTCATGGGTCACGTCGACCACGGTAAGACCCGACTGCTCGACGCGATCCGCAAGACGAACGTCATCGCGGGCGAGGCCGGCGGCATCACCCAGCACATCGGTGCCTACCAGGTCGCGACCGAGGTCAACGACGAAGAGCGCAAGATCACCTTCATCGACACCCCGGGTCACGAGGCGTTCACCGCCATGCGTGCCCGCGGTGCGAAGTCGACCGACATCGCGATCCTGGTCGTCGCGGCCAACGACGGCGTCATGCCGCAGACGGTCGAGGCGCTCAACCACGCCAAGGCGGCCGACGTGCCGATCGTGGTCGCGGTCAACAAGATCGACGTCGAGGGTGCCGACCCGACCAAGGTGCGCGGTCAGCTGACCGAGTACGGCCTGGTGGCCGAGGAGTACGGCGGCGACACCATGTTCGTCGACATCTCCGCCAAGCAGGGTCTGCACATCGACTCGCTGCTGGAGGCCGTGATCCTCACGGCCGACGCCTCGCTCGACCTGCGGGCCAACCCGAACCAGGACGCGCAGGGCATCTCGATCGAGTCCCGCCTCGACCGCGGCCGTGGTGCCGTGGCGACGGTCCTCGTCCAGCGAGGCACGCTGCGGGTCGGCGACACGATGGTCGTGGGCGACGCCTACGGCCGGGTCCGCGCCATGCTCGACGACAACGGCAACAACGTCGCCGAGGCCGGCCCGTCGACGCCGGTCCAGGTCCTGGGCCTGACCAACGTCCCGGGTGCGGGTGACAACTTCCTGGTGGTGGACGAGGACCGTACGGCCCGTCAGATCGCCGAGAAGCGTGCCGCCCGTGAGCGCAACGCGGCCTTCGCCAAGCGCACGCGCCGCGTGTCCCTGGAGGACCTGGACAAGGTGCTCAAGGCCGGCGAGGTCCAGCAGCTGAACCTGATCATCAAGGGTGACGCTTCTGGTTCCGTCGAGGCCCTGGAGTCCTCCCTGCTCCAGCTGGACGTCGGCGAAGAGGTCGACATCCGCGTCCTGCACCGCGGCGTCGGTGCGGTCACGGAGTCCGACATCGACCTGGCGATGGGCTCCGACGCCATCGTGATCGGCTTCAACGTCCGCGCGGCCGGCCGCGCGGCGCAGATGGCCGAGCGCGAGGGTGTGGACGTCCGGTACTACTCGGTCATCTACCAGGCGATCGAGGAGATCGAGGCGGCCCTCAAGGGCATGCTCAAGCCGGAGTACGAAGAGGTCGAGCTGGGTACGGCGGAGATCCGCGAGGTCTTCAAGTCGTCCAAGCTGGGCAACATCGCCGGTGTCCTCATCCGCTCGGGCGAGGTCAAGCGCAACACCAAGGCGCGCCTCATCCGCGACGGCAAGGTGGTCGCGGAGAACCTCAACATCGAGGGCCTGCGTCGCTTCAAGGACGACGTCACCGAGATCCGCGAAGGCTACGAGGGCGGTATCAACCTCGGCAACTTCAACGACATCAAGGTCGACGACGTCATCGCGACGTACGAGATGCGGGAGAAGCCGCGGGCGTAACGGCCCGAGGTGTGTGAAGCTGGCCGGCGGGATCACGGTCCCGCCGGCCAGCTCGGCGTTCCCGGGGGACGCCGATAAACCCGGTCGAGACACCGGCAGCCAGGCGGTACCGTGGCTCCGAGGCCATCGATCCCGTACCGGCGGGTGAACCGGTTACACACATGTACGTGGGGACTCTGTCCTTCGACATCCTCCTCGGCGACGTCCACTCGCTGAAGGAGAAGCGCTCCGTCGTCCGCCCGATCGTCGCCGACCTCCAGCGGAAGTACGCGGTGAGCGCGGCCGAGGTGGACCACATGAACCTCCATCGCCGGGCCGTCATCGGTCTCGCGATGGTCTCCGGCGACGCGGGGCATCTCAGCGACGTACTCGACCGGTGTGAACGGCTGGTCGCCGGCCGCCCCGAAGTGGAGCTGCTGTCCGTCCGACGGCGCTTCCACGGCGAGGACGACTGACCACCCGACGACCAGACCACGAAACGCACGAAGAAGAAAGAACGGGAGACGGACCAGTGGCCGACAACGCTCGGGCGAAAAGGCTGGCGGACCTCATCCGGGAGGTGGTGGCCCAGAAGCTGCAACGCGGGATCAAGGACCCGCGGCTCGGCTCGCACGTCACCATCACGGACACCCGGGTCACGGGTGACCTGCGGGAGGCGACCGTCTTCTACACGGTCTACGGCGACGACGAGGAGCGCGCGGCCGCGGCCGCCGGCCTGGAGAGCGCCAAGGGCATCCTCCGCTCGGAGGTCGGCAGGGCCGCCGGTGTGAAGTTCACGCCGACCCTGACCTTCGTCGCGGACGCCCTGCCGGACACCGCCCGGACCATCGAGGACCTCCTCGACAAGGCCCGGCAGTCCGACGCGAAGGTCCGCGAGGCCTCCGCGGGCGCCGCCTACGCGGCCGGTGCGGACCCGTACCGGAAGCCGGACGCCGACGACGAGACGGACGACACCGCCGAATGACCAGCAAGCCCACCCCGCCCGACGGCCTTGTCATCGTCGACAAGCCGTCGGGCTTCACTTCGCACGACGTGGTCGCCAAGATGCGCGGGATCGCCAGGACCCGCCGCGTCGGCCACGCCGGCACCCTCGACCCGATGGCGACCGGCGTCCTGGTCCTCGGTGTCGAACGCGCCACCAAGCTCCTCGGCCACCTCGCGCTGACCGAGAAGGAGTACCTGGGCACCATCCGCCTGGGCCAGAACACGGTCACCGACGACGCCGAGGGCGAGATCACCTCGTCCACCGACGCCACCAAGATCACCCGGGACGCCATCGACGCCGGCATCGCCAAGCTGACCGGCGAGATCATGCAGGTGCCGTCCAAGGTCAGCGCCATCAAGATCGACGGCGTACGGTCGTACAAGCGGGCCCGCGAGGGCGAGGACTTCGAGATCCCGGCCCGCCCGGTCACCGTCTCCTCCTTCGCGGTCTACGACGTTCGGGACGCCGTCGCCGACGACGGCACCCAGGTCCTGGACCTGGTCGTCTCCGTGGTCTGCTCCTCCGGCACCTACATCCGTGCCCTCGCCCGCGACCTCGGCGCCGACCTCGGCGTCGGCGGCCATCTCACCGCGCTGCGCCGCACCCGGGTCGGGCCGTACAAGCTGGACGCGGCGAGGACGCTGGACCAGCTCCAGCAGGAGCTGACCGTGATGCCGGTCGCCGAGGCCGCCGGGGCCGCCTTCCCGCGCTGGCAGGTGGACGCCAAGCGCGGCCGGCTGCTGCTGAACGGCGTCCGCCTGGAGATGCCCGACGAGTACGCGGGCGCCGGCCCGGTCGCCGTCTTCGACCCCCAGGGTCGCTTCCTGGCGCTCGTCGAGCAGCACAAGGGCAAGGCCAAGAGCCTGGCCGTCTTCGGCTGACCTGCGCCCGCCCCGCCCACGGACGGCGCCCCCCCGCGCGGGGAGCGCTGTCCGTGGAGCGGCGGCCGGCCACGGGGTCGGGCCCCTGCCGCCGCTCCACGGTCCCCCCTCGGTTCCCCCTCCCCTAGGGTTATCCAGCGGCCCGCGCCTATTCACCCGTCCGGGCAGGCGCTCGGAGTGAAGCGGGGGAGCGGAAGGGGGCGCGTTCATCGCGCGATCTGTCCCGCCGATCATCACCCGCCTACCGTCGGGAGCCAGGGCACGCGGCAGGGCGGGGAGGTACGGCCATGGCGGGAACGGGACACAAGGGCAACCACACCGACCGCCCGGTTACGAACCCCGGTGGTGGTGAGCCGGGTGAGGTGCCGACGCCGGCCCGGACTCCTCGCGCCGACGACAGTGCCCTCGTGCACATCCGTGACCTCGCCGGCCGGCCGCGCGGGGTCGGCTTTCTCGCCGACCACGACGGCACCCTCCTCACCAGCCACGAGGCCGTCGACGGCCTCGCCCGGCTGGTGCTGCACGGCGCGGGCGACCGCACCTGTGTGGTGGGACCCGACGCCGTCACCGCGCTGCCCGAGCGGAACCTCGCGCTGGTCCGCACCGAGGGCCTGGGCGTGGACCCGCTGCCGCTGACCCAGCACGAGCGCGTGGACGCCGGCACCTATGTACGGATCCCCGCGGGCTGCTGGCGCGAGGCCCGGGTGCTGGCCGCCACGGAGGTGACGTACACCTCCACCGACGGCTTCCACCTCGTCGAGGACGCCCTGGAGCTGGCCATCGGCACGGCGGGGCGGGACGCGCTCCGGCTGGGCGGCGGCGCGGCCGGCGGCCCGGTGCTCGACGCGTGCACCGGCGCGGTCCTCGGGGTCCTCGGCACCGCCCTGCACACCGCCCAGCGCGACGCGGGCTTCGCCGTGCCCCTGCGGCCCGCCGACGGCCCCCTCGCCGAGCTGCTCGCCCGCAACGCGGCCACCGTGCCCGCCTACGGCACCGACCTCAACCCCGCCGGGATCCTGGAACTGACCGTCACCTCCGTGGCCCAGGACGGACCGCCCGGCGCCCTCAGCGGGGCGGGCGAGGCCATCGAGCGGACCGCCGTCGTCCGGGAGCTGGCCGCCTTCGCCGAGGGCGAGCGGGCCGTCCTCGGGCTGGTCGGCGCCCCGGGCAGCGGCCGTACGACGGAACTCGCGGCCCTCGCCGCCCGCCGGACCCGGGGCGAACGGCCGGCACCCACGCTGTGGCTGCGCGGCGCCGACCTGCACGACACCGACGACTCGGTGGCCGACGCGGCGCGTCGCACCCTGGAGCGGGCCGCCCGGATCGTCGCCGCCGCCCGATCCGTGCACCCCGGCGACCTCGGCGACGTCACCCCGGAGCACCTGGCCCACCTCGCCGCCCGGGCCGGCCGCCCCCTGCTGCTTCTGCTCGACGGCCCCGAGGAGATGCCGCCCGTCCTCGCCCACCGCCTTCCCGAGTGGACCAGGGGCACGGCGGACTGGCTCCGGCGCACCGGGGCGCGACTGGTGGTGGCCTGCCGCGAGGAGTACTGGGAACGCGCCGCCACCTGCTTCCCCCCGGACCTTCTCCACACCCCGCAGGACCCCGCCCCCACCGCGCCCGAATCTCCGTGCCCCCCGGCACGTCCCCCGCACACCGCCCTCCCGTCCTGCCTGCGAGTCGGTGACTTCACCCCCGAGGAGGCCCGGCGGGCGCGCGCCCGGTACGGCATCCCCGACGGCGTTCTGGCATACCGGGACGCCCGGCACCCGCTCACCCTGCGGCTGCTCGCCGAGGTGCGGGCGGCGCTCCCGGACGCGCCGTACGCCGGGCCCGTCGACCGGCACGAGGTGTTCGCCGCCCACCTGGACCTGATGTGTCTGCGCATCGCGGTCCGCCTCGCCGCCGCGAGCGGCCTGCGCGGCACGGCCGTACGGCGGCTCGCGGCCCGGGTCGCCGGACAGGTGCACGAGGCCGCCCGGCGCAGCCTCGGTCCGGGCCAGGGCGAACTGGACCGGGAGTCCTTCGAGGCGGTGTTCCCGTGGGGACCCGCCCCGGCCCGGCTCGGCGGCGGCACCGGCTGGGCCTCCGCCGTCCTCACCGAGGGACTGCTCGTCCCGGCCGGCGGCGGCTACCGCTTCGCCGACGAGGAGCTGGCGGACTGGATCCAGGGCATGCACCTCGACCTGGACGAGGCCCTGTACGCCCTCGTCCACCGCCCCCGTACCGCCCGTGAGGCGCACCCGGTGCCCGTACCGCACCACCGCGTCGGCCCCGTCGTGCAGGCGCTGCTGCTTCTGGCCCGACAGCACGGCACCCGCCGACTCGGCTTCTGTCTCAGGGAGTTGATCGACTCCCTGGATCTCAGCCTGCCCGCAGCTCAGGACCTCTCCTGGGATCCGTCCGCTCCGCCCGCGCCGCCGCGTGATCGCGACAACGGCTCCTGGTGGGCCGCCCGGCTGCTCGCCCGGACCCTGCTCCAGGTGCCGGACGCGGCGCCGTACACCGAGGTGCTGCGCCTGCTCGCCGACCGGGTCGTCGCCTGGCGCGGTGAACGGCGGCCCGTGCCGGGGGAGTTCGGCCCCGCCTTCTGGACCGCCCTGCCCCTTCCGGCGGCCGCCCGCCTCGACCTGCTGCGCCGGCTCGTGCTCGCCGATCCGCCCCCGCCCCCGCCCCCGTCCGCGTCCCCGCCCCCGCCCGACCCCGGCGCCGAGCGCCGGTCCGGGGCCGACGAACGCCCTCCCGACGCGCGCTACCTCGACGCCGTCGCCCGGCTGCTCGCCGCCGCACCCGGCGCCGTACAACCGGAGCTGACCCGCTGGTTCGAGGACGAGCGGCTGCTGCCCGCGACCCCGCACGCCACCGTGGCCACCGCCGCCCAGGCGCTGCTGCACACCCACCGGCACGGCGCCCTGGACGAACTCGTCGACGCGCTGGTGGCGAGCGGGCACCGGCGCGCCGACGAACTGCTCACCGTGCTCGCCGAGGAGGAGCCCGGGGCCGTCTGCCGGGCCGTCGGCCGCTGGGCGCGCGACGAGCGTCCCGCCCGCCGGGCCGCGGCGGTGGCCCACGGGCCGCGCGTCGCCCCCCACGCCCGCTCGGCGGCCGATCGCGAGCTGCTGCGGCACGCCGCGCTCGCCCTGCTCGCCCGCCCCGACGACAGCGGCCTGCACGCCGGTGCCCTCGCCCTGCTCGTCCACGACCCGCACACCCGCGAGGCGCACCTGCCCGAGGCGCTGCGCCACTTCGCCGACGGCGATCCGCACCTCCCGCCGTCCGCCCTGTTCCCGGCCCTCAGCACCCACCCGGAGCCGGTCCTGGAGGCCTTCCGCGCCCGGCTGCGCGGCCCGGACGCGGAGGCGTCCCTGACCACCCTGGGCGCCCTCGTCGCCGAGGTCGCCACCCCGGCCGTCGCCCGGCGGGCCGCGTCCCTGGTCCAGGAGGCGGTGCGGCGGCGCCCGGAGACCGCGGGCCGGGTCGCCGCCCGCGTCGACCGCCGTCTGACCGAGGGCCCCACCGCCCGGCCGGTGCTGCTGCCCCTGGTCACCGGCCTTCTCGACGACGGCCCCGAACCGCTCCGCGCCGCCCTCGCCACCGTGCTCGCCGCGCCCGGCACCCCCGCCTCCCGCCCGCTGCGCCGCGAACTCCTGGAGGCCCTCCTCGCCCGCGAACGGGACCCCTCCGTCCTGGTCGCCGTCCTGCACGCGGCCGCCGAGCACCGCGGCGGCCCGGAGACGGAGGCGGAGGCCCGCGGCCTGGTCCACCGCACGGGCCTGCTCCTCGTCCGCACCCCCGAGGGCGCCACCCGCTTCGACCGGAGCCTGGTCGACCTCGGCCGCCATGTCCCCGGTTTCGCCGCCCTGGTGACCCGCTGGCTGACCGACACCCCCGACGACTGGGCCGCCGTCGTGGGCCCCAGCGCCCGCCGCATGCTGGAGAACCTGGCGGGCGTGCGCGTACCGGCGTGAGCGGGCGGCCGGTACGGGCCGGTGCGTACCGGTGTGCACGGAGCAGCGGTCCGGGGCCCGGGTGAACGTGCGCCCCGTCACAGCCCTGATGCCGATGCGAGTCCCGGGCACCCGGCATGGCACCCTTAGACCTGCGCAAGTCTTGAGAGTCAATACGGACACGGGTTCGAGGAGCGGTCACAGTGCAGCGCTGGCGTGGCTTGGAGGACATCCCCCAGGACTGGGGGCGCAGCGTCGTCACCATCGGTTCCTACGACGGCGTCCACCGCGGCCACCAGCTGATCATCAAGCATGCCGTCGACCGCGCGCGCGAGCTGGGCGTCCCCGCCGTGGTGGTCACCTTCGACCCGCACCCCAGCGAGGTCGTCCGCCCCGGCAGCCACCCGCCGCTGCTCGCCCCGCACCACCGGCGCGCCGAGCTGATGGGCGAACTGGGCGTCGACGCCGTCCTGATCCTCCCCTTCACCACCGAGTTCTCGAAGCTCTCGCCCGCCGATTTCGTGGTGAAGGTCCTGGTGGACAAGTTGCACGCCAGGGCGGTCGTGGAGGGCCCCAACTTCCGCTTCGGCCACAAGGCCGCCGGGAACGTCGAGTTCCTCGCCGAGCAGGGCAAGGTCTACGACTTCGAGGTCGAGGTCGTCGATCTGTACGTCTCCGGTGAGGCGGGCGGCGGCGAGCCGTTCTCCTCGACGCTGACCCGCCGTCTGGTCGCCGCGGGCGACATGCACGGCGCCCGCGAGATCCTGGGCCGCCCGCACCGCGTGGAGGGTGTCGTCGTGCGTGGCGCCCAGCGCGGCCGCGAACTGGGCTTCCCCACGGCCAACGTGGAGACGCTGCCGCACACCGCGATCCCCGCCGACGGCGTGTACGCCGGCTATCTGCACGCCCAGGGCGAGGTCATGCCGGCCGCGATCTCCGTCGGCACCAACCCGCAGTTCGACGGCACCGAGCGCACGGTGGAGGCGTACGCCATCGACCGCGTCGGCCTCGACCTGTACGGCCTGCACGTCGCCGTCGACTTCCTCGCCTACGTCCGTGGCCAGGCCAAGTTCGACTCGCTGGAGGCCCTGCTGGAGCAGATGGCCGCGGATGTGGAGCGCTGCCGGGAGATCGTGGCCGCGGAGGGCTGAGCCCCCGGACCTACACAGGCGGGGGGGGGGGGGCGCAAGCCCCCCCCCCCGCGCGCGGCGACCGCAGCGCCCCACTCCTCGGCGGGGGGGCCGGGGCGCCGCGCGG
>NZ_JBHXVE010000001.1:0-38814 GCF_042672505.1 Streptomyces sp. NPDC127190 | reverse complement strand
GGCGCCGGTGTGGAGCCGTCCGGTGGCCAGCGCGCCGACCCCCGCCCCCGCGCACGCCCCCCCCCGCCTCTGTCGTACCGCGCTGCCCCTACTGCTGCGGCGGCTGCCCGTAGCCCTGCTGCGGCGGGTACGGCTGAGCGGGGGCCTGGGCCTGCGGCGGGTAGGGCTGCTGGCCCGGAGCGGCCTGCGGATACGGCTGCTGCGGCTGGCCCGGCTGGCCCGGCTGGCCCGGCTGGCCCGGCTGTGCGGGCTGTGCCGGATAGGGCTGCGGCGGCCCGGTGTACAGCTCCTGGCCGGGTGGCTGGGGGTACGGCTGTCCGGGCACGGGCTGGCCGGGCACCGGCTGACCCGGCATCTGCTGGCCCGGCATCGGCGGGGCGGCCACCGGCGGCGGGTTGCCGTCGCTGGTCCACAGCCCGTGCGACTGCTGGTGCCGTACGAAGTCCTCCGCGATCATCGCGGCCAGGTTGAAGTACGCCTCGCGGGTCCGCGGCCGCATCATGTCGAGGTCGACCTCGGCACCGGCGGCCAAATGCTCGTCGAAGGGCACCACCACGACCCCGCGGGTGCGGGTCTCGAAGTGGGACACGATGTCCTCGACCTTGATCATCTTGCCGGTCTCACGGACCCCGGAGATCACCGTGAGCGACCGGGAGACCAGATCCGCGTACCCGTGCGCGGACAGCCAGTCCAGCGTCGTACTGGCACTGCTCGCGCCGTCCACGGACGGGGTGGAGATGATGATCAGCTGGTCGGCGAGGTCGAGCACCCCGCGCATGGCGCTGTACAGCAGACCGGTGCCGGAGTCGGTCAGGATGACCGGGTACTGCCGGCCCAGCACGTCGATCGCGCGCCGGTAGTCCTCGTCGTTGAACGTGGTCGACACGGCCGGGTCCACGTCGTTGGCGATGATCTCCAGACCGGAGGGCGCCTGGGAGGTGAACCGGCGGATGTCCATGTACGAGTTCAGGTACGGGATCGCCTGGACGAGGTCGCGGATGGTGGCCCCGGTCTCCCGGCGCACGCGCCGCCCGAGCGTACCGGCGTCCGGGTTCGCGTCGATCGCCAGGATCTTGTCCTGCCGCTCGGAGGCGAGGGTGGAGCCGAGCGCCATGGTCGTGGTCGTCTTGCCGACGCCGCCCTTGAGGCTGATGACCGCGATCCGGTAGCAGGACAGCACCGGCGTACGCATCAGCTCCAGCTTCCGCTGCCGCTCCGCCTCCTCCTTCTTGCCGCCCAGCTTGAACCGCGAGGAGGCGGCGGCCGGCCGGCTGCTCTTCGCCTTCTGCCGCTTGTTGTTGAGCAGCCGGTCCGAGGACAGCTCGACGGCGGCGGTGTAACCGAGTGGCGCCGCACCGGGGTTGGCCATCTGCCGCTGGTCGTGCTGGATGGGCTGGGGCCACGCGGCACCGGAACGCGGATCGACCGGTCCCGGGCCGGGGGCCGGAGCGGGCTGCTGCGGGTTCGGCTGCTGCGGTGCGGGCGGGAAGCCGTAACCGCCGTGGGCGTTCTGGTCGTTCGGCTGGGGCTGGGGCTGGGGCTGGGGCTGGGGCTGGGGCTGGGGCTGGGGCTGGGGCTGGGGCCCCGGGGGTGCCGGGGGGAAGCCGTAACCGCCTTGGTCGGTGGGGCCGTTGGGGGCGGGCTGGGGCGCCGGGGGCGCTGGCGGGAAGCCGTAACCGCCCTGGGCGCCCTGGGCGCTCGGGTCGTTGGGGGTCGGCTGCGGCTGCGGCTGCGGCTGCGGCTGCGGCGCCGGCGGCCCAGGCGGGAAGCCGTAGCCGCCCTGCGCGGGGGCAGGGGGCATGGGCGCACCGGCCGGGTGGGGCTGGTTCGGCTGACCGGGCTGGTTCCAGGGCGCGGGTGCGGGCTGCGG
Source organism: Streptomyces sp. NPDC127190 (assembly GCF_042672505.1). Lineage (NCBI taxonomy): Bacteria > Bacillati > Actinomycetota > Actinomycetes > Kitasatosporales > Streptomycetaceae > Streptomyces > Streptomyces sp. NPDC127190. The sequence continues at coordinate 36,944 of NZ_JBHXVE010000001.1, read as the reverse complement.
CGGCTGCGGCTGGAACGGCGGCTGCTGGCCGGGGACGCCGAACGGCCCCTGCGCGGCGGGCGGCTGTGGCTGCGGCTGCCCCGGCATAGGCCCCGGCATCGGACCCGCCACCGGAGCCTGCGGCTGGGGCGTGGGCTGCTGCGGCACGGGCTGCTGAGGTGCGGTGGACTGCGGTGTGGCGGGCTGTGCGGGCCACTGGGCAGCCGGGGCCGGAGCGGCCGGCTGGTACGACGGCGGCAGCGGAGGTACCCCGCTCTGCGGCGCCGGCGGCGGAGCCCACGCGGACTGGGCGTCCTGCGGGGCGGGGGGAGCGGTGGGTACGGCGTCCTGCGGGGCGGGGGGAGCGGTGGGTACGGCGTCCTGCGGGGCGGGGGGAGCGGTGGGTACGGCGTCCTGCGGGGCCGGGGGAACGGGCGGTGCCGCGTCCTGCGGGGCGCCGGTCTCGGCGGCACCGGGCTCGGGCGCGCTGTTCTGGGGCACGGCATCCGTGGGCTGCGGTGCGGCATCAGCCTGCGGCGGCACGGCATCGGTGGGCCCGGAGACGTGCGCGTCCGCTGTCGGCGGCTCAGCGGCGGGAGTCTCCTCGGACTCCGGAGCGTCGGCCTGCGGAGCCTCCGGTGCCGCCTTCTCGATGGAGACCGGTGCCGGGGCAGGCTCCTGATCCTCGGCCACGGCGTCGGCGGCGGTGTCAGCACCGCTGTCGGTGTCGGTGTCGGTGTCGGTGTCGCTCGCGGCGACATCCTGCTCCTCGGCGGAGCCTTCCGCCCCACCCTCGGCGGAGCCCTCCGCCTCGGCCTCCCCGCCGTTCTCGGCCTCCGGCGCGGAGCCGCCCTCGGCTTCCGGCGCGGAGCCGCCCTCGGCCCCGGCCTCCTCCGCACCCGCGGGAGCGGCCTCGTCGCCCTGGCCGTCCTCGCCGCCGGAGGCATCCGCCTGGAGGGCGGCCGCGCGCGCGGCGATCTCGGCCATCTCGCGCTTCAGCGCGGCGGAGGAGAAGCGGATGGTGGCCCCGCTCTCCAGGTCGCCGTTGCTCATCTCCGGCTCGGCCACGGGAGACGCGGCCGGCACCTCGGACGGCCCCTGCTGCCCACCCTGCTCGGCCGACTGCACCACCGGAGGCTGAGGCTGCACACTCTGGGGCTGCACCGGCTGCTGGGGTTCGAAGCCCTCGGGCAGCTTCGGCATCGGGACCGCCTCCCCGACCGGCGGCGCGGGCGGCGCGGGCGGCGTGGGCATGGCGGGCGGAGTGAAGGGCGCACCCGGCACCGGAGCGGGCGGGGGCGGGGGAGCGTACGGCGCGCCCTGCGGCTGGCCGAACGGCGCCGCGGGCGGCGGGGTCGGTCCGGCGGCGGGCATGGCCGGAGGGAACGGCGGCATGCCGGGCGCCGCCGGGGCACCGGGCTCACCCGGAGTGCCCGGGCCGTTCGCCCCGGTGAAGCCGCCCGCGCCCGGCGCACCACCCGGACCGGCCGCCGTACCGGCCGCGTTCTGGGTGTACCAGGCGGGCGGGGCGTAGTCGATGGTGAACTCGCCGGTGGTCTCGACGGCCTCTGCGTCGGGCTGGTCATCGCCGGGTGTGGCCCAGCCCCCGCGCATCCCGTCCCGATCGCTGCTCACAGTTCCTCCTGGTGTGGTCGAGCACCCTCATGCCGTGCGGGGGCGACCCTGTTGTGTCGTTCCGAATCGTCCGTAGTCGTCGAGGCAGTCCGATCCACGGCTCACCCCCTGGGACACCGACGCCCGGCCCACGGTTCCTGCCATCGCGCCCGCTCCCAGCCTAATCACCGCACGCCACACCTCGGCAGGCCCGCCCACCTCTCGGCGGACGCCGACGGGGCTGCGACGCACCCCGAATCCCCGCATCCGCCCGGCGTTTTACCGTCGAAAGCAGGGAGTAAACGGAAGAGATGTGACGAACCGGAAAGGCGAGGCTGGATAACAAATGGGACAGGTAAGGGCAGTTCAGTCCATCCGGCGCGGGCCGCCCAACAATCCGGTCTCGGCGTCGGTGGGTTGCGTCAGCACGTACTGCCGGTCACGGTCGGTGCACCACAGGGTGACGCCGTCGGGCAGCGCCGGCAGCGACTCCACCTCGGTCCGGCTGAGCCCCATGGTGCGCCCCAGCTCGGTGGCCTCGTCCGGTGACACCCGCTGGATGCCGGCGAGCCGGGCCTGCCGCAGCAACCGGGGCGCGACCGGGCTGAGATACGGCAGCAGTGTCAGCACCGACTGCCAGGGCCCGGCCACCACCCGCCCGCGGGGCGGCCGCATACCGCAGTCCCGCACCACCAGCACCGGCGTACCGGCGGAGGCGCCCTGCGGCGGGACGCGTCCGACGTCGTACACGGACAGCCCGTTCTGCCCGCCGCCCATGGCGTGCACCATCTGCATCCAGGCCTGCGGCCGGCCCGTCTCCACGGCGACCCGCGCGCCGGTGGCCGCCGAGCGCAGCGCCAGCACCTGGGCGGTCCACAGGCCGCCGATCAGCACGATGTCGTACGGCGTCGGCCGGTTGATGCCCAGGACCGCGGGCTGCCCCTCGCTGTCGACCCCGGCCACCACACCGTCGTCGCCGATCGGCAGGGCCAGCGCGTCCAGTTGGGCTGCGGACAGGGTGTGCCGGCCGTGCCGGGGCCCGAGCAGTCCGAGGCCGTGCCGCAGTCGCTCGCCGGCCCGGCGCAGCCCGGACGCCTTGGGCGCCGCCCCCTCGGCCGCGTTCCTCGCAACCGTCGTCATCGCGCACCTCCCAGCGGCAGCGTGGCCAGCATGCCGGGCAGCTGCTCACGGTCGAGCCGGGACAGCCCGGCACCGGCCTGCCGGGCGGCGGCCTCCAGGGCGCGCCGGGCCGCGACGAGTTCGTCGTCGCTGCGGCCGGTCACCCGCAGATGACCGCACAGCGCGACCTCCTGCCGCTCCCCGCGCGCGAGGGTGAGACTGAAGGTGGTGGCCAGGGCCGGTATCGCCGTGACCTCGGCGATGAACTGCGGCAGCGAACCGCCCCGCGCGCCGCCCAGCTGCGGCCATCTGCGCACCCAGTACGTGGTGTGCCGCCGGTTGTCACAGCGCCAGCTGCGCCCCGACTCCTCCGTGCGCCGCTCCCTGGCCTCACCGCGCCCGGCCTCGGCGGTGACCAGCGGGTTGGCGCACGCGGAGGTGGCCAGCGCGGCGACCAGCTCCTCCTCGTCCAGCACCCGCGCCCGGAACCCGGCCCCGGTCAGCCGGCTCGCCAGATGGTCCGCGGTCCGCACCACGCACTTCTGCGCCCCGAGCAGCCCGCCGCCGCGGGCGGCCACGGCCTCCGCGCACAGCTCGGGGTCGAGCTTCAGCGCGATCCAGGTGATGCGCACGGCCGGGGCGCCCGTCCGCTGCTGAAGCGGGGCGTAGTTGGCGACGGCCACCGACTGCTGGGGCAGATGCAGCGCGGGCGCCGGCTGGGTGTGCTGCACGATCTGCGCGGACTCCAGCCGGATGCCGTCCACCTCCAACGCGTCCCGCACCAGGCCCAGCGGCAGCGGCTGCCGGGTCCGCTCGGCCCGCAGCGCGGTCGCGTCGGCCTCCACCTGGAGCACGGCCGTGAGAAAGGTCCCGTCCCCGACGATCCCGGCCGGCCGCCGCTCACGCGCGCCGTAGGAGTACGTGCGCAAGGCGGGCTCGCACTCCAGCGCGGGCACCAGGGAAGGCTCCGTGCCCGGCGGTATCGGGGTGTTGGCGGCGCGCCGCTGACGAGCCCTCAGCGCCCGTGCCGTGGCCAGCCAGTCCGGCAGGGTGCGGCCCCTGCGGCGGACCACGGCGAGCAGGACCAGCGCCACCGCCACCGGCGTCGCGACGGCCAGCGCCAGCGGGGCGACCGCCCAGCCGACGACCAGCACGGCCACCGCCAGTTCCAGCAGGACGAGCCGTTGCAGCCGGAACGAACCGGCCCGTCCCGGACGGGCCCGGAAGGACGGAGCGCCACTTGCCGCGGCGCCGGAATCCGGCCCGGCCGGCCGGCCGGAGGGCTCGGGGGCGGGCGCCGGGGAGCCGGTGGTCCCCGACCGGCCGCGCGACCGCGACCGAGTACCGGAAGCCATCACTGCATCCCCCCGTTTTACTCACAACTCACTGGTCCGAGCGGCCCGTCCGGGCCTCACCGAGGCCCCGGTACCCTACCCGTTCCACCGGTTCACACGGACACCATGCATAGTAGGGGGCCGGTCTGACATCGCGGCGCGGGACGGGTGCCCGCCGGTGCGACGACGGGGAGAAGCAGGCACCAATGGCATCACAGCGGGACGAACTCAACGCCTACACGTTCGCGAAGAGGCGCACCCTCGCGGCCTTTCTCCAGCCCTCGCCGTCCGGGTCCGAGGAAGGCGCCCCCAAGCCGCTCCGCGCGATCGTGCCCAGCCTGGTCGCCGGTGCGCTGACGCTGGCCGTGTTCGGCGCCTGGGGCATGTTCCGGCCCACCGCTCCCGCCGGCTGGGACACCCCCGGCACCCGGGTGATCGTCGGCAAGCAGTCCACGACCCGCTACGTGGTACTGAAGACGGGCAGGACCGCCCGACTGCACCCGGTCCTGAACCTCGCCTCCGCACGCCTGCTGATGAACGGCGCCGACTACCAGGTCATCCAGGTGAGTGACAGCATCCTGGACTCCGGCAAGCCACCGCGCGGCCCGATCCTCGGCATCCCCTACGCCCCCGACCGGCTCCCCTCGCCCGACGAGGCCGGCAAGCCCAAACGGTGGGCCGTCTGCGAACAGCCCGGCGGCAAGGGCGAGACCGTCCAGCAGGCCACCTTCGTCCTCGCCCGGCGGGACGCCCCGAAGACCGACGGCCCCGGCCGCCTCGCCGCCGGCGACGTGCTCTACGTCAAGACCCGCACCGGCGACCGCTACCTCGTCGACGCGCACGGAACGTCGTACGCCGTCACCGGAACCGAGACCGACGCCCTGACCACCGCCCTGGTCGGCACCCGCAAACCCCAGCTCGTCACCAAGGAATGGCTCGGCACCCTGCACCAGGGCGACCCCATCCGGTTCCCGCGACTGCCCCCGGGCGTCGGCACACCCGCCCATGTGCACGGACAGCTCTCGGCGGCCGAGAACAGGGTCGGCATGGTGCTGCGCACCCGGACCGGCGACGGCACCAAGTACTACGTCGTCCTGCCCGGCAAGGTGCAGCCGATCAGCGAGTTCACGGCCTGGCTGCTCATCTCCTCGCCGCAGACCGCCGGACTGGACATGAACGGCGAGGCACGCACCGTCGGCCTCCAGGACTTCACGGCCGACGCCACACCGTTCGCCGGGCAGGGCAGGTGGCCCGAGGCGCGCGCCCGGCAGGTCAACTCCGCCTCCTCCGCCACCGGACGCGACACCGTGTGCAGCGTGCTGCGCGACGCCGGCACCGGCTCCGCCCACACCACCACCCTCAGCACCTGGGCCGGCAAGGACTACCCCGTCGCGATCACCGCGGACGGCACCGGAACCTATGTCACCCCGGGCACCGGTCTCCTCTACACCCAGACCCAGGGCACCGAGACCGGCGCCGGAGCGCTCTTCCTGGTCACCGACACCGGACTCCGGTACGCCGTACAGACCAACGGAGACAGCGACAGCCGTACCTCGGACATCGGCGCGAACGGCAAGAAGACCTCCGACGGCAGCCCCGAGCCCAGCGAGGCCCAGGTCAAGCTCGGCTACCAGAACGTCCGGCCCGCAAAGGTGCCCGCGGCCTGGTCGGAGCTGCTCGCCAAGGGACCCCGCCTCGACACCAACAGCGCCCGCCAGCCCCAGGGTTCCTGACGCCTCCCCTGCCCGACATGACCGACGGACACGACGGACACGCGAAGAGGAGCGCCGTACGCGTGCTGCCCACGAAGGCGACCCTGCTGACCGCCGCCGCCCTGCTGACCGCGCTCGGCACCGCTCCGCCCGCCCCGCACCTCCGGCTGGACGGCAGCGGCGAGTGCACCTTCCCCGCCCACCAGATCAAGGGCACGCCCTGGGCGCTGCAACGCGTCCTGCTCGACCAGCTGTGGCAGGGCACCGACCAGGGCAAGGGCGTACAGGTCGCCGTCATCGACACCGGCGTGGACGACCGGAACCCGCAACTCGCCGGTGCCGTGGACAAGGCGGCCGGCCGCGACTACCTGGCCAAGGGCAAGGGCGGCGACCCCACCGACGACCAGGTGGGACACGGCACCAAAGTCGCCGGCATCATCGCCGCCCGCCCCCACAAGGGCACCGGCTTCGTGGGACTCGCCCCCAAGGCCACCATCATCCCCATCCGGCAGAACGACGCCGACAACAGCGGCGACTCCGACACCATGGCCCAGGCGATCACCTACGCCGTCTCCCGGGGCGCCGACGTCATCAACATCTCCCAGGACACGACCAAGCCGCTGTCCAACACCTCCGCCCTCGCCCAGGCCGTACACCGCGCGATCGCACGGAAAGTGGTCGTGGTCGCGTCGGCGGGCAACGACGGCGTGGACGGCAAGCCCAAGAACACCTACCCGGCCGCTTTCCCGGGCGTCCTGGCCGTGGCCGCCTCGGACCGCAACAACGAACGCGCGCCGTTCTCCCAGGCCGGAACCTTCGTCGGGGTCGCCGCGCCGGGAGTGGACATCGCCTCCACCGTGCCCGGCGGCGGCCAGTGCACCGACGACGGCACCAGCTTCTCCGCCCCCTTCGTCGCCGGGGTCGCGGCGCTGCTCAAGGAGAAGCATCCCGACTGGACCACCGCCCAGATCGTCACCCGGATCGAGCAGACGGCCGAGCGCTCCGTCAACGGCCACGACAACTTCGTCGGCTGGGGCGTCGTCGACCCGGTGCGCGCCGTCCAGGACTCGGACAGCGGCGACCCGCCGTCCTCCCCGACCCCCGACCCCGGCCCGTCCAAGGCACCGGAACCCGACGTAGCGCCGTTCTCCCTGGCGGAGACCCCGCAGGAGCGCAACCAGCGCTACGCCGTCTACGCACTCGGTGTCACCGCCGTCCTGGTCGCCGTCATCGCCGGTACCGCTGTAGTGGCCCGCGATCTGCGCCGCCGCCATCGAAAGGATCTGTCAGCGTGAGCTTCGGCCCACCTTCGTCGATGTACACCCAATCCGCGCTGGAGGCCGACCAGTCGCGGGCCAGACGCCGCAGACGCACGGTCGGCACGATCGCCGCCGTCGTGGCCGTCGTCCTCGCCCTCGGCGCGGGCCTGTACTGGTACCACTCGTCCGGCGAGCCCAAGGGGCACACCGACGCCAAGCCGGCCCAGCAGGCCCCCGACGCGATACGCGCGACCGTGGAACAGGCCCCCGGCTCGCCCGAGGGCGAGATGGTCGTCCACCACTACGAGGACAAGCTCACCGGCCAGCCACGGTACGCACCCGGCACCTGGGCCACGGGCAAGGTCCTCGCGCAGGCCGTCGCCCACACCATCCAGGGCTACACGATCGAGCCCAACCCGGACGACCGCAAGACCGCCTGGTCCCTCGACCTCGGCGGCTACATCTGCGCCGTCAGCCGCGACGTCACCGCCGACGGCCGCACCGCGGTCGTCGTCCAGCCCCCGGCCGCCAAGACCGGCAAGAGCGGCGTCTGCAACGAGGTGCTCTCCGTCGACCTCAACACCGGCAAGAAGCTCTGGCAGCAGAAGATGCCGGCGGCCGACTTCGCCTACGTCACCAACACGAACATCGCCCTGACCCAGGGGGTCGTGGCCATCGCCTGGAACCACGGCTCGGTGGCGTACGACATGGACAGCGGCAAGCGGCTCTGGAACACCACCGAGTCCACCTCCCAGTGCCATGACACGGGCTACGCCGGCGGCCGGGGCCTGCTGGCCCTCGTCACCTGCGGCGAGTCCAGCACCGCCACCTATCGCGCGGAGAAGATCGATCCCCGTACCGGCAAGATCATGTGGCAGTACAACGTCAGCAGCGGCATCCAGGCCGTCTACCTGCCCTCCGCCGAACCGCCGGTGCTCGCCGTCGCGGCCGGAGACACCCTCGTCACGGACCTGATCACCCTGGACCCGAAGAACGGCAAGCCGCTCGCCACCATCTCGCTGCGCGGTTACGACCCCAAGTGCGGACGCGACTACGCCGGCCCGACCTTCGGCGACATCGACAAGTGCGACGGCATGGTGGTCGGCCGCGACCGGATCTTCGTCATGACGAAGGACAGCGGCGAGATCGTCAAGCCCGCGAACAAGATCACCGCCTTCGACGTCCAGAAGGGCACCGCCGCCGCCTCCTTCAAGGGCCGCCCCTTCCAGACGGTCATCCCGGTCCGCATGAACGGCGACGACCTGATCATCTACCGCACCAGCCTGGACACCGTGCAGCCCGCGGCCGTGGTCGACTGGAACCCCCGGACCGACAAGGAGACCCCGTACCTCTTCTTCCACCTTCCGGAGGAGGAGTGGGAGCTGAGCGACCCCGAGTACTCGGACATCGTCTACGAACACGGCCGGGTCTTCTTCGCCCGCCGCATGCTGGAACGCGACGACAAGAACCCGAAGGACCCGGTGGTGTCGGCGCTGGGAGTGGGCAGCGCCGGCCTGAAGCAGCACTGAGCGGCGCGGGTGTGAACCGGTACTGACACGACAGAGGGGCGGCACACGTGCCGCCCCTCACCTTCTGCCGCTCTCCACTCCTGCCGCTCTCAACGGCAGCCGGCCTCAGTGGCGGCTGTCGGCCTCCCCCTCCCCGACCGCGAGCCCACCGTTGTGCTCCATCGGCTCCAGGTCGAACTCCCCGTCCCGCGCGCCGAGCACGAAGGCTCGCCACTCGGCCTCCGTGTACCGCAGCACCGTGTCCGGATCCAGGGACGACCGCATGGCGACGGCACCCTCGGGGAGATAAGCGATCTCGACGCGCTCCTCGTGCTCCTCCGTACCCGGAGCGCAGTGCCACTCGACGCCGGAGATGTCGAGCGAGTACAGCTCGTCCCGCTCGCGCTCTTTGCGAGCCTTGATCTCCTCAGCAGTCTCAGCCATGCCGCAGCGACCTTTCCCACGTACCGACAATCCACCGACCAGCGTAGTCTCAGCCGAACTCAGGCCGGTGGCCTTTGCAGTTGGAAGCGACACATCAAATGACTAGAGTGGCTTCCGGTACTACGTCAGTGGTACGTCACGGGGGCGGCGCGGTGTTGCTCCCGCGTCCGTGCACGCGGGGAGCGGTGGCACCTCTTGCCCACGGGCGGGCACCTCAGGGATTCCTCGCAGACCCGGCCCGGTGGCTGTCGCCACGATCAGGACAACAGGAGGGGCAAGAGGCGATGACGAAGCCGCAGTTCGACTTCAGCCATGACAGCATTACAGAACTGGCCAAGGACATCGACTCCTTCAACGTCGAACTGAGCAAGCGGATCGGTTCCCTGAACCAGGTCGTCGACATGGTCCAGGCGGGTTGGCAGGGTGCGGCCGGCAAGGAGTTCGACTCCCTGCAACGGGGCATCAACCAGAACCTGAGGAAGCTCCAGGACAACCTGTCGGACCTGGAGGAGATCGTGCGCATGAGCACCAACAAGTTCAGCGCGCATGAGCAGGAGCGAATCTCCGAGATCCGCAAGGTGGACAACTCCGGGGACATCCAGAGCAAGATCCTCGGCCAGGTCGGCGTCAACTACTCCTGAACCGCTGGAAAGGAAACGAAGAACATGTCGAGCAGCTTCGACCGGACAGCGGTCAACTACGACACCGTCACCCAGGCCGCGAGCGACGTCCGCAACACGGCGAAGAACCTCAGCGAACACCTCGAGGCCCTGATGCGCGCCGTCAAGGTCAAGGCCGAGACCTGGGAAGGCGAGGCCAAGACGGCCTTCGCTGAGATCCAGCGCAGCAACACCCAGGAAATGGCCGCCATGACGGAGAAACTGGCCCGCGTCGCCCAGCTCCTGGACGAGTCGGTCATCGGCTACCAGGACACGGACAAGGGCAACGCAGCGCGCTTCCGCATGCTGATGGGCTGAACCTGTCCCACGCAAGAGGGAGGCAGCGCAACCCGCGCTGCCTCCCTCTCTCCTCTGCTCCTGGTCAACCCGACGAAGAGGTGCCTGGGACAGGAGAAGTCGCGGACCAGAAGTCGGAGTGTTCGCTGGGCAACGGCGGCTCCGAGCCGTCGTACGTCGGCGCACCGGGCCTCGGCTTCGGCGGTGCGACGTCGGACTTCTCCACACATGGAGTGGTCACTTCGAAGTGTGCCTGCCCCTGGTACCCGAAAAGCAGGCGAATCTGGAATTTGTCCGGCGTCAGGAAGTATGTCGCGGGAGTCTCCTTGCTGTTGTTGGAGCCGCGGTAGGTGAACCCCTTTTTCTTCCAGTACTGCTCCACGACACCTAGGAAGTTCCCCCGCCGCTCGGAAGAGATGACAGTCGTCACGGAGATCCTCCTGGACACCGTGCAGCTGATGTCCGTGGAGATCCCATGCGCCCACTTCACCGGCGGTTTGATCGCATCCAGGGTGTCCGCAAGGAGATTGTCGGCCTGCTCCGCCGCTTCTTGCATGTTCATATGTGACGCCGCGTTCCCTTCGTCTGCCCCGCTCTCCCCTCCGACCAGCCCGCACGCTGTAGTGAGCGCGAGAAGCGCCGCAGCCAGGACGAGTCGCGTTTTCATCGACGTGCCTCCGGAGTGATCCCACCAGGATTACCGGCGACGATGTTGGCGATGCTGTCGGCGGACATCTGGTCCTTCACAGGGTTGAAGTAGTTGGAATGGGCTTCCATTGTAAAGGGGGTGAACGGATTCGGCCCCGCTTCTGTCCGGAAGCGCGTAGCCCCGAAATCCGCGCTCGCCGGGTCCTTGCCGAACCAGTTGTCATCGTGATCGGGGTCGCCCAGTTCCGCAGTGGCCTGTCCAGTCCACTACTGCTTCCGACGGCTCACTTCACTTCCTTGGCCAACCCGGAGCTGCCGAGGCAGGAGAGCTGCTGTGCGAGTCTGTACGACGCCTCGTTGAGCAGCTGCATGTTGCCCTTGTACGACACCAGCCCACGGCTCGCCGGCGCATAACGGAAGTCCGTTTCCACAACGGCCTGGCCGCACCTGAAGAACATGTGTGCGCCCAGGTCAGAGGCCTGTCCACGCAACCCGACTTTGAAGCCGACATTGCCCCTCAGCCCCTTGTCCGGTGACGGAGGAAGCTTGGGCAGGACCTTGAAAGAAAGGTTGATGTGCTGCTCGTTGCGTACTTCCTCCGGGGTGATCGAGCACAAGACGTGCTGCTTCTGAGCGGGAGTCCCCTTCAGCTCTCCATGGACGTTCGCAGGCACGTCGAACCCTCCGGCCGGCTCGCTGGAGAACTTCTTCGTGTCGGCGACCGTCTCCAGGGTGTGCGCTGCGGACTCTGACAGCCCACCGCACACCTGATCAGCCGACTGATAGTGGTCGTCACCTTTATCTGTGCCCCCACTGCAGCCGGTCAGCAGCGCGGCGGCAGCTAGGAAGATGACGGAACGTGTAATGTCGAGCTTAACCTTATGTGACGTCGCCATGAATCAATCCGTATCCGTCAGGTCGCCTTCACCGGAGCCGGAATTGTATTGCTGTTCCATGGCGTCCTTGGTGTTTTGGTACCAGGAAGAGTTCTTGAGGTCGGGGTGGGTCGCGACGTATACCGAGAGCGGGGCCATAGCCCTGCGCTGTGCGCTGCCGATGCTCCTCGTCGTCATAGACACCTGAAACGGCCTTCGGCGGGACCGGATGACCGGGATACCGACGCCGGCTCCCAGAAGCGCCGCGGCCGCGATGCCCAGGCCGATCCACAGCGCCGTGTTGTCGCCGTCCGACGTGGCTGCCGTAGCCTGCGGCTCGCTGTCGCTCTGACCACCTCCCGCTGAACCCGTGGCCTCCGAGTCATGGGGAGACGGGGACTTGGCAGCGGCTGCTGCGGCCAGGTCGGGCAGGGATTCCTCGCAGACCCGGCCCGGTGGCTGTCGCCACGATCAGGACAACAGGAGGGGCAAGAGGCGATGACGAAGCCGCAGTTCGACTTCAGCCATGACAGCATTACAGAACTGGCCAAGGACATCGACTCCTTCAACGTCGAACTGAGCAAGCGGATCGGTTCCCTGAACCAGGTCGTCGACATGGTCCAGGCGGGTTGGCAGGGTGCGGCCGGCAAGGAGTTCGACTCCCTGCAACGGGGCATCAACCAGAACCTGAGGAAGCTCCAGGACAACCTGTCGGACCTGGAGGAGATCGTGCGCATGAGCACCAACAAGTTCAGCGCGCATGAGCAGGAGCGAATCTCCGAGATCCGCAAGGTGGACAACTCCGGGGACATCCAGAGCAAGATCCTCGGCCAGGTCGGCGTCAACTACTCCTGAACCGCTGGAAAGGAAACGAAGAACATGTCGAGCAGCTTCGACCGGACAGCGGTCAACTACGACACCGTCACCCAGGCCGCGAGCGACGTCCGCAACACGGCGAAGAACCTCAGCGAACACCTCGAGGCCCTGATGCGCGCCGTCAAGGTCAAGGCCGAGACCTGGGAAGGCGAGGCCAAGACGGCCTTCGCTGAGATCCAGCGCAGCAACACCCAGGAAATGGCCGCCATGACGGAGAAACTGGCCCGCGTCGCCCAGCTCCTGGACGAATCGGTCATCGGCTACCAGGACACGGACAAGGGCAACGCAGCCCGCTTCCGGATGCTGATGGGCTGAGCCTCAGCCCACCTGAGAGGGAGGCCGCGCCTGGAGCGCGACCTCCCTCTCTTCTTGCTCGAAGCCACCACGGGCATCCCACACGGCTGCCCACCCGCGATCGACGGCGAACCGGTGCTGATCGCCTCTCCATGGCAGGCCGCCCCTGTGGCGTTCCACTGTAGGCGGCGGTGCTGCAGCTACCCTGAGGTCATAAGAGGTAGTGGTTTCATCGACACTGCCGAAGGAAATGCGATCTTGTTTGTACATTTAAGCAGTTTCGTCATCTTCTCGGCAGAGTGGAAGATGATTCGGAACTGAGTATTTTCGGAGAGGTCCAGGTCATTGAGGAGAATGCCCGTCACCAGGAGGGGCTTGTTCTCCCCGGTGCGTTGGCACGTGAAGAAGACGTCCGCCTCGCCGGCCCCGCTTGTCGCTTGCATTCCATATCCAAGCTTGTATGCCGAGTATGACGGGTAGCTGTTCTTCTGCCTTTCAGGGAACAGTGGCTGCAGTGCAGGCTCAAACTTGATAGACAACGCATTCTTGGCCGAGGGGGATGCGCCGTCAATCCGCACCTGGCAAACGTATGCGGCATGAGTTTCCTCTGCGACGGCCCTTGCAGCGGATGCGTGTGACTGCTTCGTCGTGGAAGCATCGTATGCGCGGCTGAAATTTTCGCTGTGTCGCGCCTCCTTGATGGCCTCAGCATCCACCACCCCGTCACACGAATTCTTTAGTGCGGCAGCCCCGTGGGAAGGTCCATCACTCCCGCATGCCGCACAGACCATGGCCAGCAGCATCGCGGTAGCTGAGCAAGCTCCGTACTTGGTCTTCCGTTTCATGCGGATGGCTCTTCCTGTCCCATCTCGACGCTCCCTTTTGCACGTCTCACGTTATGCCAGAATCGGCCTGTTGATTCGGAAACCTCAATCAGTCCGAGTCGGTCATGTCGGCCAGTTCGGATCCGTTGGTGTATGCCGTCTGCATATCTCGGCTGACGGACTGATACCACGAAGATCCCTTGAGCTCAGGATGGGTGGCCAAATATACCGAGAGTGGACTTGTTGCCCTGTTCTGGGCCAGCCTCATGAAATCTGACTTTTTCTTGATCTCTTGCATATCGAGCTTGTCGTTGTAGTCATCGACCTGTTGGCGCACTTCTCGATCGATTGCGATGCTTTCATGCGTTTCGATGGCTCCGCCAATTCCCTCGGCCAGCGATGGAACGACGAAGGAAACCACCCTTCCCGCACTTTCCACAGGCAGTGTGGCAATTGAGACGCCGGTGCTGATCGTTTGACTTACCCCGAACTTTTTCCATTCAGCGGCATCGCTCAGGGCATCGCTGTAGTCGTCGCTCTTCTGGGAGTACGTATCGTTGATCCCGGTGACGCAGGCCTGGTCGAGTGCACCACTGAACTTGGTGCCGGTCGTCAGAACGGTGGAAAGAGCATCGTCGGGGTGGGGATGAGCCTTCAGCGCGCTGATCGTGAACTCTTGTTGTGCGCCGGACAAGATGTCGTAAGCCACCTTGTCCCGACCCACCGCATTAAGGAAATTGAGCGACGTTTGATGTGCGAAATCGATATGACCCGGGCCGTGATGGTTGAAGGCGATGTTACTCAGGTCCTGGAACTCTGGGTGGTCGCCGAAATTCGAGAGAGACCAGTTGAGATCGTCAATATAGGCAGAGCCCATGAGTCCTAGGCTGTCGCCGATGCCCGGCCTGTTCTTGATGAACTGCGGATCCTGCCCGACCTGCCATACCACTTGCCCCATGATGTTGGCAGAGACGTTGTCCCTATGGATACCGTTCCCCGCCTGGTCGTAAGGGGCTCCGAGCGTTGCCGCTTCGAGGGCATGGCCAAGCTCGTCATAGCCGTACCCGCGACTCCCGTCTGCGGTGGTGTTTGCGTTGGGCCAAGAGCGGTCCACCAACAGGTATTTCAGGTCTTGATTGACCTTGTGGCCACCCTTCGCCCAGTCCTCGGAGTAGAAAAGATCCTTTGCGGCATGCGGATTATGCCCAAGAGCCTCCATGTAGCCGGCCATAGGGTCTTGCCCGTAGTCGTCCCCAGACCCGAAATTCAGGTACGGGTACTCGTCGCCCTCAGCGCGCCAGAGATCGGCCGGCTTCTCATGCTTGTGTTCCTTTTCGAACCCAATAAGGCCGTGCCCGTAGTCGGTGAGGAACTTGTCGTCGTACGATCCGTAGCGCATCAGGCTGCTCATGATCTGGAAGCCGTACGGACCCTTGTACGGAAGCACACTTCCTCTGTCTGGGTACTCAACTTGTGTACCTCCCAGGGAAATGATCTGCTTCTTCCACTCATTCATTGCGTGACTGTGGGAATGCGTGGCAGTAGCCAGAGTGAAGCTCAGTGACTTCTGAATATCGGCGGATGCCTTCGTCTGGGCGTCACCGGTCTGACGCCGGTCCGCGATACGAGTCCACAGCTCGAGAGTGCCCTTCGCGCCGAGCTGAGTCGTGAACTTCTCGGCGAAGTATGGATCACCTTCGTGGCGGGACAGCAGCGTGTTGATCCTCCGAAGTGTCTCGGGATCGAGCCGGTCGGTAGAGCTTGCCAAAGCCAGCTTGCTGCCTTTCCCGGTCAGCTTTTCGAGCTCCTTCAAGTCCTTGCCTGCCTGCTCGCGCCCCTTCTTGGCGTCCGCGATGCTGCTATACGTGTTCGAGTTAAAGCCCTTCCCGCGGCCATTGTGATCCTGACTCAAAGCCCAGGAGAGGGTGTCGTCAGCGTCTTGGGCGGTGGCGATGGCTGATTGAATGCTGCTCCGATAGGCTTGCAGCGTCTCCTGGTAGCTCTTGTTGAGCCATGGCAGATCCTCGGTGGGGGTATCCTTAGGGGGATTGAAATACACCTCACCGTCAGGCTTGATAGACAGGTACTTGTCAGACTCGATGTCGTGCTTCAAGCTCTTCAGCTTGGACTGAGAGCTGGTAAAGATCTCGTGTGCGCTGTCCAACAGTTTGCAGATATCGTCGGCTTCATCTGCTGCCGCATCGATCTGGTTTCCAACAAGCGTGGCCTTCTTTAGGGCGGCTGTTGCTGCGTCGCCCTTCCAGTCAGATCCCTCCAGGTCCTTCTCGACAGTGTTCTCGTACTGTTTGTGGACCTTTCTGAACTTCTCAGGCAGCTTGCGCCATTCGGTCACCGCCTCGTGCAGGTCGCTGAAGTCGGCGTGCAGGAGAGTTGTGTAGTCGAGCATGTCTTCCTCGTCCGGTGCCGTTACCTGAGTTCCTCGTGACGGTGACGGGCCTTCTCTTTCGCTTCCCGTGCTGCATAGTCACTGGCGCTGGACCGCAAGGCGCCGGCGATGTCATGTTCCAGCAGATCCTCGACGTACTTCATCTGTCCACGCCATCTGGTCATGAACGTAGAGAATGACGCAGCTGATTTGAATCCCTTCAGGCTTCCGGCAACCTGGTCAGTCTCCTTTGCCGCAGCATTGTCTGCCTTGGAGAAATCGCTGCGAACGGTGTCCGCATGAGTCGCCCGATTCCTCAGGAACGCGGCATCTGCGACCAGCTTCTTCCCTGAAGGGCCTCCCTCGACGCCGTCCGGCAGATGGTTCAGCTCCATGCTGCTGTGCTGCCGGGCAACGGCTGTGCGTCGCGCCTTCCCCCACATCTCATCGAACGACATGTTCCTCCTCGTCGTAATGGACACCTGAAAACGGCCTTCGGCGGTCGGGTTGACAAATCGCTGTGTGGAGGCCAGTCGCTGGCTAGCGCCGTGAAGAAAGTGACCAGTAGCTCGCGCTCACGGATGGTGCCCCGGGGCAGGCGGCGTTCCGTCGGTGGGGGCGCCGGTGGCATGCCCTTGCGGCGGACGGAAGGACGGGTGTTGCTGCTGAGGATGCGCGTAGGGCTGGTAAGCGGGGGGAGCGGCCGGTACAGGTGTCGGCCTTCGGCGGGACCGAATGACCGGGATACCGATGCCGGCTCCCAGAAGCGCCGCGGCCGCGATGCCCAGGCCGATCCACAGCGCCGTGTTGCCGCCGTTCGACCGGGCTGCCGTGGCCTGCGGCTCGCTGTCGCCCTTACCGCCTCCCGCTGAACCCGTGGCCTCCGAGGCCTGAGGAGATGGCGACTTGGCAGCGGCTGCTGCGGCCAGGTCGGGCAGGGGGTACTTGTCGGCGGGGCCGGGGTTGCCCGGGTTCTTCAGCGCGATACGGGGCCGTACACCGCCGTAGCCGACGTAGTCACTCCGCTTCGCTCCGTCGGCCGGCTTGGTGGCAGTGTTCAGCATGACCCGGAGGACCTGGTTGTTCGTCCACGTGGGGTGCTTCGACCAGATGAGGGCTGCCGAGGCGGAGGCGATGGCGGTCGAGGTACTCGTTCCGTTGGACTTGCAGACCTCGCTGCCCCCTGGGCAGGCATGAACCATCTCGGTTCCCGGGGCCACCAGGTCAACCTGGGGGCCAGTCTCGGAAAACGACGCCACTTTTCCTTTCTCGTCCGCGGCCCCGACACCCACTACGCCTGGGGTGGCCGCCGGATATTCGAGCAGGTTGGACTTGTCTCCGTCGTTACCTACACCGGCAAAAATCAGCTTGTCCTTCGACAGGGCGTACCGGACTGCGGAAGAAAGTGACGGAGTGTTGACGTTCTGTCTGCCGGGTGAATTGGGCAAGGCCATGGAGATGTTGATGACCCGAGCCTGGGATTCTGCTGCGTATCGAATGGCCTTTGACAGCACTCTTGAGTACTCGGCACCCTCGTCAACTTGCCCGAAGTCCTCGGTGTTGTAACGCATTCGGATGGGGAGAATCTTCACTCCCGGTGCAAGGCCGTACGACCCATCCGCCGGCCCCCGTGCGCCCGTGGCCGCAATGAGTGCCGCAATACCCGTTCCGTGGCCCACGAGGTCGGTGTGTTCGTCGCCACGCTGGCCGGAGTAGTCCTTGCCGTCCAGAACCTGGCCCTTGAGGTCGGCCAGACTGTCGTCGACGCCGGAGTCGATGACTGCGACGGTGATGCCACGGCCCGTACTGGTCTTCCACATCTCCTCGGCATGCATGGCGTCCAGGTGCCACTGACGGGCGCGGATGGACTCAGCGTAGGCGGGCGTGCCACCGATCCCGACGAGCATCAGCCCGAGAACAGCCGACGCTGCAGACAGGCGCCGCGACATCCGCTTGCCTCTGATACGCATATGCCTTCCTGAGGATGGTGGTTTCGGGCTCAGTCGACTACCGGCGGCAGGGGGCGGCGATTGTCCCGCGTCCAGGTTTCCTCGTCTTCGACCAGGTAGTCCGGACGTTGGCCGTTCTGCTGCTGACTTTTCCGGGTTCCAGGCTGCTGCGGCGACCCAGTGGCACGGCCAGCCGTTGATCGCCGGAGCGATTCCTCCCCGTTCGCCGGCGGACGGACCAGACCTGAGCCACCGGTGGTGAAGGGGCGCCCGCTGCTGCCGCCCGGTTGTCCAGGGCGGCCACCGACAACTCCGCCTTCCTCCGACGCAAGACGACGACCGCCGACTAGGCCGCCACCAGGGCGAGCTGACCCGCCGGAGGGCGAACTCGGGGTCATTGTTCGCCCCATCGGGGCACGGGCTTGGGTGCTTTCCTTGCCGATGACCGTTCCCCGCGGCAGGCCGCTCGTCGGGCGTCCCGTGTTGGTGACCGGACGGCCCCCAACGATTCCCGTCTCCCTGGGCATGTGCGGGACGCCACCGGTGGGCCTTACCGCCCCCGGCATTTGCGGAAGGCGGCCCGGAGTGGAAACCCGTGGGAGCGGGGCCGAGCCCAGGCCCCGCCCGCCACCACTGAACGTCGGAGGCACGGCCGTCGGTTGGTCGGGAAGCTGCAATTCGCGGTGAGGGATGTTCGTCCTCGGTACGGGTGGGGAGACGGTGTCGTGTGATGTGCGTGGAAGCGTGTCTGCGCTGTCGATTCCCATGTCGACTGGTGGCGCGTGGTGTTTCGACTGGGGCGTGTGGACCGGCGTGACAGGGATTTCCGTAGTGTGGGGGAGCCTAGGAGCCGCCACCTGGCTGGTGTTGTGGTGCTGTGAGGAGGGGCTCCCGCCCAGGCTTCCGGCCGTTTGTGCCCGGGGCACTGGTGCGGATGCGTTGGAGCCCGTCGGGATGTGCTGAGTGTCGTAGGCCCACTGCTTGGGATTCAAGTTATTCGACGGCGGCGAAAACGTAGGCGGCGTCACACTGTTCACCTGCTGCGCCGAGTACTCGTACGTCTGCGCCAGCTTCCGCATCTGCTGGATCGCCTCGCCCCGCGCCGCCTCGATGCGCTGCTGCGCAGCCGTCGCGTCGGCCTTGGCCGTGCGGGCCTGCTGCTGGGCGTCGGGGTCGTTGTGGGCGCCGGGCTGCTTGGCTGCCGCGATCGTGGCGTGGGCGTTGGCGAGGTCCGTCTTGGCCTGGGTCGTCTCGGAGACGTCCGGCATGGCCGCCTTCGCCTCGGAGATGGCCTGCGACACGGTGCCCATCCAGCTGGACGCCACCGCCGCGTACTCGCCCAGGCGCAGCGTCGCGCTCGCCGTCTGGCCACCCCAGTCACGGAACGCGTCGCCGGCCTCGCCCTGCCACTCCAGGTTCTTGACGTGCTGCATGAGGTCGTCGCCGATCTTGGTGATCGTCGTCGCGGCCTTGGCGAGCTTGGTGGAGAGGTGGGACGCTCCGGCCGTGCTCGCGGAGTCGAGCATCGCCGCCAGCTGCTCGTGCGTCATGGACTCGAAGTCCGTGTGGGCGAGCTGGGGTTCCGGTCGGTTCGACGCCTTGCTCATCACCACGTCCCCTTCGTTTCCTGAGAGCCGGAGCCGGAGCCGGAGCCGGACGTGGGCGACGTGTCCGGCTGATGCGCGTACGGATCCCGGTTCACGTCGTAGTACTTCTCCGCCTCCGCGTTCACCGCCCTCATCCGCTCCTTGATGGCCTCGTCGAGGTTGGCGTAGCCCACCCGCGACGCGTGGACGGCCAGGCCCATGCCCTCGATCTGGGCGCCCAGGGCCTTCGACAGGTTCTCCAGCTCGTCGTGGACGAGGGTGTACGAGTCGTAGAGGAACTGGGCCTCTTTGAAGTCCGCGGACCCCAGCTGGGCGCGCGGCAGGCGGTCCTCGCCGACCTTGCCCGGGGCCGCCTCCGACTTCTCCAGCTCGATGAGCAGGTCATCGACGCGCTTCTTGAACTTCTTCATGGCGCTGTGCTGGACGTCCAGCGCCATCTGAGGGTTCACATGGGACAGGGAGTCGAAGTCCTTGCCGGTGTCCGGCGCATTCCTCGGACCGCCGCCTCCGTTCGAACTCACCTCAGCTGCCTCCCCGCTCTCCCCGTTCACTCCGCCCGCTGGAGCGGAGTAAAAACTCGTCAATCACTCTAGTGCCGTTGCGGAAGCAACCCCACCTGAATCAGGGACGTCCCGCGCTTGCGCGATACGAACACGCCACGGCCCGGCGGCATCGGACGGGCCCGGACGTTGCCGAGGATGTCGCCCTCGCTCGGATCGCCGGACAGGACAACGCCCTGGGCGCCCAGCTCCTTCAGGCGCTGCATGAAGGACTCGTACATGGCGCGCGAGGCACCGGCCGCGCTGCGGGCGATGATGAACTTCACGCCAACATCGCGTGCGAAGGGCAAATGCTCCGCCAGTTGCGCCAGCGGGTTGCCGGAACTGGTCGACACCAGCTCGTAGTCGTCGACGATGACGAACAGCTGCGGGCCGCTCCACCAGCTGCGGTCGCGCAGCTGCTGCGGGGTGATGTCCGGTTTCGGGGCCCGCATCTCCATGAACTGGCGGATCGCGTCCATGTGGACCTCCATGGCGGACGCCATGGGCGCGTACTCGAGCAGATGCTCCTCCGAGACCGCCTCCAGCATGGTGCGCCGGTAGTCGCCGACGACGATGCGGGCCTCGGCGGGCGTGTAGCGCTCCGCGATCTGCTTGGCGATCAGCCGCAGCAGGTTCGTCTTGCCCGACTCGCTCTCACCGAAGACGAGGAAGAGCGGATCGGTGTCGAGGTCGACGAAGACGGGCTCCAGATTCGCCTCGTCGATGCCGATCGCGATGCCATGCTGCGGGAATTCGAAGCCCTTGGGTAGCTGGTCGGCGGGCAGCTTGCGGGGCAGCAGACGGACGGCGGGGGCCGACGGGCCCTGCCAGCCGGCCTGCGCGCTCTGCACGAACCGGGCCGTCGCGTCGGCGAGGTCGTCCACCGTGGGCGAGGAGTCGACGCGCGGCAGGGCGGTCATGAAGTGCAGCTTCTCCGGGACCTGGCCGCGCCCGGGCACGCCCGTCGGCACGTTCACGGCGACCTTGCGGTCGAACTCGGAGTCCATCGGGTCACCGAGCCGCAGCTCCAGCCGGCCCAGGATCTGGTCCTTCAGGGCGGACCGGACCTCCATGTAGCGCGAGGCCGAGACGACGACGTGGACGCCGTAGCCGAGGCCGCGGCCCGCGATGTCGTTGACGACGCCCTCGAGGCCCTCGTAGTCGGCCTTGAAGCTGCCCCAGCCGTCGATGACCAGGAAGACGTCCCCCCACGCCTCGCCGGGCAGCTCGCCCGCCGCGCGGCGCCTGCGGTAGGTCGCCACGGAGTCGATCCCCTGGGTGCGGAAGAACTGCTCGCGGCGGTTGAGGATGCCCGCCACCTCTGCGACCGTACGACGGACCCGCTCCGGGTCCAGCCGGGACGCCACCCCGCCGACATGCGGGAGGTCCGCGAGTGCCGCGAGGCCGCCGCCACCGAAGTCCAGGCAGTAGAACTGCACCTCGTGCGGGGTGTGGGTGAGCGCGAAGGACCCGATGAGGGTGCGCAGCAGCGTGGACTTCCCGGACTGCGGGCCGCCGACGACCATCATGTGGCCCGCCGCGCCGGAGAAGTCCCGGTAGAGCAGCTCGCGCTTCTGCTCGAAGGGCTTGTCGATCAGGCCGAGCGGCACTGTCAGGCCGCCGGGACGGGTGTACCCCGAGGCGTGCAGTCCGCGCTCCGGCGACACCGACAGCGTCGGCAGCAGCTGGTCCAGCGTCGGCGCCTGGTCCAGCGGGGGCAGCCACACCTGGTGCGCGGGCACACCCTGGCCCTCCAGCCGTCGCACGATCACATCGAGGACGGTGTCGGCCAGCGCGTCGTCCTCCGGCCGGACGGACTGCGTCCGCGCGGTGTCGGGCGCCGCGTAGGCCATCGGTACGGGAAGCGCGGTGAACGGCGCCGGCCGGCGCTCCACGGGCAGGCTGCCCTGCGTCACCTCGGCGCCGCCCGAACGGTACGTCCCTGAGACGTACGCCGCCTTGAAGCGGACCATTTCGTCCGTGCCGAACTTGAGATAGCCGGAGCCGGGCACGGACGGCAGGTGATAGGCGTCCGGGACGCCGAGCGCGGCCCGCGACTCGGCGGCGGAGAAGGTGCGCAGACCGATCCGGTACGACAGGTAGGTGTCGAGACCGCGCAGCCGGCCCTCCTCCAGGCGCTGCGAGGCCAGCAGCAGATGGACACCCAGGGAACGGCCGATGCGGCCGATCTGGATGAACATGTCGATGAAGTCGGGCTTGGCGGTGAGAAGTTCGCTGAACTCGTCGATCACCAGGACGAGCGAGGCCAGCGGCTCCAGCGGGGCACCGGCGGCGCGCGCCTTCTCGTAGTCGTGGATGTTGGCGTAGTTGCCCGCCGCGCGCAGCAGTTCCTGGCGCCGTTGCAGCTCGCCGCGGATCGCGTCGCCCATGCGGTCGACCAGCGTGAGGTCGTCGGCCAGGTTGGTGATCACGGCGGCGACGTGCGGCATCTGGGACATGCCGGCGAAGGTCGCGCCGCCCTTGAAGTCGGCGAGGACGAAGTTCAGCGTCTCCGAGGAGTGCGTGACCGCCAGTCCCAGCACGAGTGTGCGCAGCAGCTCCGACTTGCCCGAGCCGGTCGCGCCCACACACAGGCCGTGCGGGCCCATGCCGTCCTGCGCCGCCTCCTTGAGGTCCAGCATCACCGGCTGCCCGTTCTCGCCGACACCGATCGGCACCCGCAGCCGCTCCGGCATGGAACGCGGCCGCCACGTGCGCGTGACGTCGACGGAGGCGGCGTCGCCCAGACCCAGCAGCTCGGTGAAGTCGAGGTTGGCCAGCAGGGGCTCGTCGTCGTCCCCGCCGCCCACGCGCAGCGGGGCCAGCTGCCGGGCCAGCGCCTCCGCGGCCGGCAGCGACAGACCGTCGGGCAGACCCTCGTAGGCCACCCCGCCGCCGGAGTCGAGCCACAGCCGCTCCGGCCGTACGACGATCGACAGGTCGCCGCGCGGCTGGTCCAGTTCGCCCGGCAGCACCTCCACGATGGTCACGCCCTGGAGGCCTTCCGCCGCGGCGAACGCGGAGGTCGGCGGCACCATGCCACCGTCCAGCACCACCAGGATGTGCGGCTGGTCCAGCAGCGGCTGGCCGTCCCGGCTGAACCGGGGCCTGCCGTCCAGCCGGCTCGTGAGCAGCTGCTCCAGCTCGCCCAGGTCGTCGCCGAACAGCCGGCGGGTGCCCGCGCCGTCGTACTGGCCCGCCACCTGGCAGTGCGGCAGCCACTTCGTCCAGTCCCAGCGGGCGACGGCGCCCGGCGCGGCGACCACGGCCACCACGAGGTCGTCGGGGGAGTGCAGGGTGGCCGCCTGGGCCACCAGCGCCCGCGCGGACGCCTGGGCGCGCTCGGGGTCGCCGGAGACGGTCACGTGGTAGAAGGCGCGCAGCGACAGGGCCACGGGCAGGCCGTCCAACTGGCCGTGGACCGCGAGGAACCGCTGCATGGCGCCCGCGCACAGCGGCTCCAGCTCGTCCACGGGCGCGGTCTGCGGCGCCACCAGCGGAGTGGCCAGCTGCTGCGGGCCCAGACCGATGCGCACCTGCCCGAAGTCCTCGTCGCTGACGCGCCGTTCCCACACCCGGCTGCCCTCGGCGACCAGCGACCACAACTGCTCGGGGGCGGGGTGCAGATACAGCTGCGCGTCGCGCTGACGCAGCGCCGTCCTGCGCACCGAACGCCGGGTCTGGGCCAGGTAGCGCAGATAGTCACGGCGAACGTCGGCCATTTGCCCTTGCGTACCGCGGCGGTAGCGCACGATCTGCGAGACCACCATCGCGGCCGTCGACAGCAGCATCACGACACCCATGATCCGCATGAACGGATGGGCGTTGGGGGACGCGAAGTAGAACACCACCGAGGAGCCCATGCCGAGGGTCGGCAGGACCTGCATCAGCATGCCCTCCTGCTGCCCGCGCGGCAGTTCGGGAGGAGCCTCAAGTTGCACCTCGTCCGTGGGCACTTCAGGCGGAAGCGCGCGAGGCGGGCGCTTGATGACGATCTGGCTCACCGGAGCATCAATCCTCGTGTACGGACGACCTGTACGGACGATCGGTTGACCACCGGCACCCCCGTGGCGACGGCTTCCTCCGCTTGCCGGCCGATCCTACTGGCCACCACTGACACCGCCGCCCGGTAGGGTGACGCCCGCACCGTGCGCATCCGCGAACAGGGGGTCAGGACAGGTGAGTACGACAGCGGCGACGGGGTTCTGCAGAGTCACTGTCGTGGCGCCCGACAGCCGTATCGACGTGGCGCTCCCGGTGGACATCGCCGTCGCCGACATCTACCCGGAGATCCTGCGCCTGACCGGCCAGACCCAGGCCGTCGGCGCTCCGTCCGGCTATCACCTCGTACGGCGTGACGGCCGGGTCCTCGACAGCGGCCGCACCCTCGCCGACGAACGGGTCCTCGACGGCGAGGTGCTCAGCCTGCGCCCGTTCGCCGAATCGCTGCCGCCCGCGGTGTACGACGACATCTCCGACGCCGTCGCCTCCGCCGTCGAACGCGACCGGCACCTGTGGAGCGAGGGGATGCTGCGGGCCGCGGGCCTGACGGGCGGCGCACTGCTGGTCCTGCTGTCGGCGCTCGTCCTGTGGTACGCCGATCCGGTCCGCCACGACATGCACGGCCTGCCCGGGATCATCGCGGCCGGTCTCGGCGTGCTGCTGACGGCGTTCGCGGGCATCCGCGCGCGGGTCTACGGCGACCGGCCCGCCGCCGCGGCGCTCGGCCTGGGCGCCCTGCCGCTGCTGATGCTCGCGGGCTCCGGGCTCGTCGGCCCCACCGCCGGCCAGGGGCCGGGCAGGTTGCAGTTCATGCTGGGCTGTGTCGCGGTCCTGATCGCCTCCGTGGTCCTGGTCGTCGTCGCTCCCGGCGGGGACGCCCCCTTCGTGGCCGCCTCCTTCCTGGCGACGGCCGGCACCCTGGCCGCCTTCGCGGCCATCCTGTCCGACGCCTCCGCCACCGCCACCGCGTCGGTGTGCGCCCCCGCGGCGATCGGCCTGGTCGCGTTCCTGCCCGGCCTGTCCGCCCGCTTCGCCCGGCTGCCCATCGGCTACGCACCCCCGCGGTCCGGCGGCGGCGACGACTTCGAGGCCGACCCCACCCGGGGCGTGGACGCCGAACCGCTCGACGTCGAACGCATCGCCGCGCAGGCCCGCAGGGGCCACGAGATGCTGCTGGGCCTGGTCGGCGGCACGGCCGCGGTCGTGGTCGGCGCCGCGGCCGTCCTCGGCTTCTCCTCCGACGTCTGGGGACAGCTCCTCGCGCTGGCCACGGGGCTCGCCATGCTGATGCGCGCGCGGCTGTTCCGCTACACCTCGCAGGTGTGCTGCGTCATGGTGGCCGGTATCGCCGCCATCGCCCTGCTGCTGCTCGGGCTCGCGCTGAACCCGCCGTCCTCCGCCCTCACCGACTTCCTGCTGCACCACGACCGGGGCGCCCTGGACCTGCGGACCGTCTGGCTCACGGCGGCCGTCGCCGCGGGAGCCGCGCTGCTCACCGCGATCGGCCTGATCGTGCCGCGCAAGGGCCTGTCCCCGTTCTGGGGCCGCTTCCTCGACCTGGCCGAGGGCGCGGTGCTGCTCACCCTGGTCCCGCTCTGCCTCGCCGTGGTGGGCGTCCTGGCGGACGTACGCTCGATGGTCGGCTAGGACGGTCGGCCTTGAACGGCGGCCCGCGTACGTGCGCGGGCGGCGAAGGTTTCGTCACAGGGCCGCAACGGGCGTGCCCATGCCATGGGGGGTCCACGTAGCGTCCCGGTCATGAGCCTGCCTGTTCTCGCCCCGCAGTCCTTCCGGCCCACCGACCTCGTCGCCCTCGGCGGCGGCCGGAGCAGCGGCGGCTCCACCGGCGGCTATCACGGCTCCGTGGAGGAGGGCGGCTCCAGCGGCGGCTATCACGGCTCCGAGGAAGAGGGCGGCTCCACGGGGAGCTACGGCGGCAGCTCTCACGGCGGCTACTCCAGCGGCTACCACCACTACGGCGACAACGGCTCCGGCGGCGGAAGCCAGCCGCTCCTGTGGGTCCTGCTGCTGGTCGTCGCAGTGGTCGTCTTCCTGGTCTGGGCGGCCAAGCGCAACCAGTGACCCGGGTGGCCGAGCCGTACTGGTACCCTGAGTGACGACCGTGTGTGTACGCGCCCCCGGAGCCCTGCGCCCTGGTGGCCGCGCCCAGCGGATCCCGGCTCCCGAGTAACGGAAGCTCCCCCGAGATGAAGACCGGGGGCACTCGGTTGCCACTCACAGACTATGAGGAGTACGCGTGTCGCTCGACGCCGCTACGAAGAAGCAGATCATCTCCGAGTTCGGTACCAAGGAGGGTGACACCGGCTCCCCCGAGGTCCAGGTCGCTCTGCTCTCCCGTCGGATCTCCGACCTGACGGAGCACCTCAAGGCCCACAAGCACGACCACCACTCCCGCCGTGGCCTGCTGATCCTGGTCGGTCAGCGCCGTCGCCTGCTCCAGTACCTGGCGAAGAAGGACATCCAGCGCTTCCGTGCGCTGGTCGACCGCCTCGGCATCCGTCGCGGTGCGGCGGGCGCCAAGTAAGACGCCGTGAGGGGAGCGGTTCCCGGAATG
The DNA here is from genome assembly GCF_042672505.1 of Streptomyces sp. NPDC127190. NCBI lineage: Bacteria > Bacillati > Actinomycetota > Actinomycetes > Kitasatosporales > Streptomycetaceae > Streptomyces > Streptomyces sp. NPDC127190. The sequence continues at coordinate 10,441 of NZ_JBHXVE010000001.1, read as the reverse complement.
ATCCCGGGGAACCGCTCCCTTTGCCGTATGCGGGAGCCGCACGCAAGGTCCCGCACGCACGTGCCGCACGGAGGCGAACCTCCGGTGCACGGGCGGAAACGTGCGGAGTGTCACTGACGCTTTGTAGTGTGGTAGCACAACGCAATACGTACGACACAGCGTGATAGTGCCTACCCGTTCCGGGTAGGTCGACAGCACGCACACCGAACGAGGAGGAGCGCACCTCGCCGCCGCCGGTCCTCGGTAGTGGCCCCCGGGGGGAAGCGAGCCCCGGGTGCTTCGATCGAAGACCGGCCCGCACCAGACGGCGCGCTTCTCCACCACCGTCCCCCTGCCACACGGGCAGCCGTGGGACGACGACGAGGAGAAAACGCTAGTGGAGAACGAGACCCACTACGCCGAAGCCGTGATCGACAACGGCGCATTCGGCACCCGCACCATCCGCTTCGAGACGGGCCGCCTGGCCAAGCAGGCCGCCGGCTCCGCCGTGGCGTACCTGGACGACGACACCATGGTGCTGTCGGCCACCACCGCCTCCAAGAACCCCAAGGACCAGCTCGACTTCTTCCCGCTGACGGTGGACGTCGAGGAGCGGATGTACGCCGCCGGCAAGATCCCCGGCAGCTTCTTCCGCCGTGAGGGCCGTCCCTCCGAGGACGCCATCCTCACCTGCCGCCTGATCGACCGCCCGCTGCGCCCGTCCTTCAAGAAGGGCCTGCGCAACGAGATCCAGGTCGTCGCCACCATCATGGCGCTCAACCCCGACCACCTGTACGACGTCGTGGCGATCAACGCCGCGTCCGCGTCCACGCAGCTGGCCGGTCTGCCCTTCTCCGGCCCGATCGGCGGCGTCCGCGTCGCGCTGATCCGCGGCCAGTGGGTGGCCTTCCCGACGCACACCGAGCTCGAGGACGCCGTCTTCGACATGGTGGTCGCCGGCCGCGTCATGGAGGACGGCGACGTCGCGATCATGATGGTCGAGGCCGAGGCCACCGAGAAGACCATCAAGCTGGTCGAGGGCGGCGCCGAGGCGCCGACCGAGGAGGTCGTCGCCGCCGGTCTCGACGCCGCGAAGCCCTTCATCAAGGTGCTGTGCCGCGCCCAGGCCGACCTCGCCGCCAAGGCCGCCAAGCCGACCGCCGAGTTCCCGATCTTCCTGGACTACCAGGACGACGTGCTGGAGGCGCTGACCGCCGCGGTCAAGCCCGAGCTGGCCCAGGCGCTCACCATCGCCGGCAAGCAGGAGCGCGAGGCCGAGCTGGACCGCGTCAAGGCGCTGGCCGCCGAGAAGCTCCTGCCGGAGTTCGAGGGCCGCGAGAAGGAGATCTCCGCCGCGTACCGCTCGCTCACCAAGCAGCTGGTCCGCGAGCGCGTGATCAAGGAGAAGAAGCGCATCGACGGCCGCGGCGTCACGGACATCCGTACGCTGGCCGCCGAGGTCGAGGCCATCCCGCGGGTGCACGGTTCCGCCGTGTTCGAGCGTGGCGAGACCCAGATCCTGGGCGTCACCACCCTCAACATGCTGCGCATGGAGCAGCAGCTGGACACCCTCTCCCCGGTGACCCGCAAGCGCTACATGCACAACTACAACTTCCCGCCGTACTCCACCGGTGAGACCGGCCGCGTCGGCTCCCCGAAGCGCCGCGAGATCGGCCACGGCGCCCTGGCCGAGCGCGCGCTCGTGCCGGTGCTGCCGACGCGCGAGGAGTTCCCCTACGCGATCCGCCAGGTCTCCGAGGCGCTGAGCTCCAACGGCTCGACGTCCATGGGCTCGGTCTGCGCCTCCACCATGTCGCTGCTGAACGCCGGTGTGCCGCTGAAGGCCCCGGTCGCCGGTATCGCCATGGGTCTGATCTCCCAGGAGATCGAGGGTGAGACGCACTACGTCACCCTGACCGACATCCTCGGTGCCGAGGACGCCTTCGGCGACATGGACTTCAAGGTCGCCGGCACCAAGGAGTTCGTGACCGCCCTCCAGCTCGACACCAAGCTGGACGGCATCCCGGCCTCCGTCCTGGCCGCGGCCCTCAAGCAGGCCCGCGACGCCCGCCTGCACATCCTCGACGTGATGATGGAGGCCATCGACCGGCCCGACGAGATGTCCCCGCACGCCCCGCGGATCATCACCGTCAAGATCCCGGTCGACAAGATCGGTGAGGTCATCGGCCCCAAGGGCAAGATGATCAACCAGATCCAGGAAGACACCGGCGCCGAGATCACCATCGAGGACGACGGCACCATCTACATCGGTGCCGCCGACGGCCCGTCCGCCGAGGCCGCCCGCGCCACGATCAACGGCATCGCCAACCCGACGATGCCCGAGGTCGGCGAGCGCTACCTGGGTACGGTCGTGAAGACGACCACCTTCGGTGCGTTCGTCTCCCTGCTGCCCGGCAAGGACGGTCTGCTGCACATCTCGCAGATCCGCAAGCTGGCCGGCGGCAAGCGCGTGGAGAACGTCGAGGACGTCCTCGGTGTGGGCCAGAAGGTCCAGGTCGAGATCGCCGAGATCGACTCCCGCGGCAAGCTCTCCCTGGTCCCCGTGATCGAGGGCGAGGAAGACGACGAGAACAAGGACGACGCCGAGCAGTGACGTCCCGTAGCTCCAAGGTGACGGCCCGCCCCTCTTCGGAGGCGCGGGCCGTCGCCCGTACCCAAACGCTCATCAAGGGCACGGCCGGCATCGGCACGGTCCGCAGGACCACCCTCCCCGGCGGCCTGCGCATCGTCACCGAGACGCTGCCCTCGGTCCGCTCCGCGACCTTCGGCATCTGGGCGCACGTCGGCTCCCGCGACGAGACCCCGGCCCTGAACGGCGCCACGCACTATCTGGAGCACCTGCTCTTCAAGGGCACCTCCCGCCGCTCCGCGCTGGACATCTCCTCCGCCATCGACGCCGTCGGCGGCGAGATGAACGCGTTCACGGCCAAGGAGTACACGTGCTACTACGCGCGCGTGCTCGACACCGACCTGCCGCTCGCCATCGACGTGGTCTGCGACATGCTGACCGGCTCCCTCATCCTCGAGGAGGACGTCGACGTCGAGCGCGGCGCGATCCTCGAAGAGATCGCCATGACCGAGGACGACCCGGGCGACTGTGTGCACGACCTGTTCGCGCACACCATGTTCGGCAGCAACGCCCTCGGCCGCCCCGTCCTCGGCACGGTCGACACGGTCAACGCCCTCACCGCCGACCGCATCCGCCGCTTCTACAAGAAGCACTACGACCCGACCCACCTGGTGGTCGCCTGCGCCGGCAACGTCGACCACAACAAGGTCGTCCGCCAGGTCCGCGCGGCCTTCGAGAAGGCCGGGGCGTTCAAGAACGCGGACGTGACCCCCATGGGCCCGCGCGAAGGCCGTCGTACGATCCGCACGGCCGGCAAGATCGAGCTGCTCGGCCGCAAGACCGAGCAGGCGCATGTGGTCCTCGGCATGCCCGGCATCGCCCGCACCGACGACCGCCGCTGGGCCATGGGCGTGCTCAACACCGCCCTCGGCGGCGGCATGTCCTCCCGCCTCTTCCAGGAAGTACGGGAGAAGCGCGGCCTCGCCTACAGCGTGTACTCGTACACCTCGGCCTTCGCCGACTGCGGCCTGTTCGGCGTGTACGCCGGCTGCCGGCCGAGCCAGGTGCACGACGTGCTGCGGATCTGCCGCGACGAACTCGACCACGTCGCCGCCAACGGCCTCTCGGACGACGAGATCGCCCGTGCCATCGGCCAGCTGAAGGGCTCCACCGTCCTCGGCCTGGAGGACACCGGCGCGCTGATGAACCGTATCGGCAAGAGCGAGCTGTGCTGGGGTGAGCAGATGTCCGTCGACGACATGCTGGCGAAGATAGCCGCGGTCACCCCGGACGAGGTCCGCTCGGTCGCCCGCGACATCCTGGGTCAGCGCCCGTCGCTGTCGGTCATCGGCCCGCTGAAGGACAAGCAGGCCGCGCGGCTGCACGACGCCGTCGCCTGAAACTCCCCGTCTTCGGTAAGGAAGCAACAGAGATGAGCAAGCTGCGCGTGGCGGTCCTGGGTGCCAAGGGCCGGATCGGCTCCGAGGCCGTCCGGGCGGTCGAGGCCGCCGAGGACATGGAGCTGGTCGCCGCCCTCGGCCGGGGCGACACGCTGGAGACGCTGGCGGCGAGCGGCGCCCAGGTCGCCGTCGAGCTGACCACCCCGGCCTCCGTCATGGAGAACCTCGACTACTGCGTGCGCCACGGCATCCACGCGGTCGTCGGTACGACGGGCTGGACCGAGGAACGCCTCGCGCAGCTGCGCGGCTGGCTCGCCGACTCCCCGGAGACCGGTGTGCTCATCGCGCCGAACTTCTCCATCGGCGCCGTGCTGACCATGAAGTTCGCGCAGATCGCCGCGCCCTACTTCGAGTCGGTCGAGGTGGTGGAGCTGCACCACCCGAACAAGGTCGACGCCCCGAGCGGTACGGCCACGCGCACGGCTCAGCTCATCGCCGAGGCCCGGCGGGCGGCCGGTACCGCCCCGGCGCCGGACGCCACGGCCACCGCCCTGGACGGCGCCCGCGGCGCGAACGTCGACGGCGTCCCGGTCCACGCAGTCCGGCTGCGCGGTCTCCTGGCCCACCAGGAGGTGCTGCTCGGCGGCGAGGGCGAGACCCTCACCATCCGGCACGACTCCCTGCACCACAGCAGCTTCATGCCGGGCATCCTGCTCGGCGCCCGCCGCGTGGTGTCGACTCCTGGCCTGACCTTCGGCCTGGAGCACTTCCTCGACCTGAGCTGAGCCCCACAGTCATGCGCGCAAAGATCACCTACCTCGTCACGGCCGCCGTCCTGGTCTTCTACTTCGTCCTGGTCGGCAGCCGTGGCGTGCTGCTCATCCAGTCCGGCACGCTGCTCACCGTCACCTTCGGCGTGGCGGTGCTCATCCTGCCGGTCATCGGCCTGTGGTTCCTGTGGAAGAACACCCAGTTCGTCCGCAGGGCCAACCAGCTCGCCGCCGAACTCGACGCCGAGGGCGGACTGCCCGTGGACGAACTGCGCCGGCTGCCGAGCGGGCACATCGACCGCGACTCGGCCGACGAGGTCTTCGCCCGGCGCAAGGCCGAGACGGAGGCGTCCCCCGAGGACTGGCGCTGCTGGTTCCGGCTGGCCGTCGCCTACCACGACGCCCGCGACACCCCGCGCGCCCGCAAGGCCATGCAGCGGGCGATCGCCCTGCACGACGGAAGGCCGGTCGAGGCCTGAGGCTGCCCGGCGCGCGCCCCCGCGCGCGCCAGGGAGCCGTGGCCGGCCGCGTGACCGGCAGCGGGGCCGCTCAGCGGGGAGCTTCCCAGCCGCGTCTCAGCGGGGAGCGCCCCAGCCGCGCCGCTCCGCCGCCCAGGCCTCCACCACATCCGCCGCCCGGTCGAACGCCGTCGGCCGCCCCAGGAAGTCCAGTGTGTGCGTGGTCAGCAGCGGCGCCGTCTCATCGGGAGCCCGGTCCGTGCGGACCAGCGCCAGCGCCTGGCCCTGCACCGTCCGCGGCAGCCCCAGCCACCGGACCGGCTGCTGCACCGTCCGCACGGAGCCCACCCGCGCCCACGGCACCGTTCGCGTCACCAGGAAGCCGACCTGGCGCAGTCCGCGCCCGCTGACCCACACGCCCACCCGCAGCAGCCGCAGCGCGCAGGCGATGACCGCCACTCCCGCGGCGAGGACCGCCCCGGCGAAGGACACCGAGCCGGTCAGGGCGATGGCCACGGCCGCGAACAGCACGAACGACGCGACCAGCAGCACCAGCGCGGCCAGCCCCACCCGCCAGGGACCGGGCCGGTACGGACGCCGCCAGCGGTCGCGGTCGTCGTACGGCAGCGCGCTCTCCGACGCTGTCTCGAAGGTGCGGTCGGCCGTCAGGAAGGGCAGGGGCACGGCTGGTCCTCACTCGGTCCATGTGTGGGCTGTGCCCGGTGAGGCTATCCGCCTGTGGTGCCGCTCACCACCCTCGGGGGGCCGGAAGGGTCAGTGCCCCTGTGACGCCTGCGACTGCTGGGACGGCGTGTCGGAGGGGATGGACATCGCAGGCAAGCCGAGGATCAGCGCGCCTATGAGCCCGGCGACGATGGTGACGCCCAGCAGCCAGTGCCCCGCTATCTCGGCGGCGGACGCCCGCCGGCGCGGCGGGGGAGCGACATTGCTGCGGAACCGGTCCGCCTCGGCCACGAAGGCGAAGGGCACGGACTCACGCCGACGGAACATGGCGGTTACCTCTCCTCTCGAAGCCGGACCTGCGAACCGGGCTTCTTCCTCGACCTCTCAGGCCTCACCGATACAGACGCTCGAGTGGCACAAAAGGTGCCCATGTCCGAAAAAATCCTCGGCAAGGTCACTGTCCGGACTGTCAGGGGTGCCCCGTACAGTGGGCGCGAACCTCAAGCAGTGATGGGAAGGACCCCGACCCTCGTGACCACCGAGTCGCTCACGTTCCGCAGTGACGTCACCGTCGAGCTGGTGAAGTCCAGTGCCTCGGACGCCGATGTCCTCTTCGCCGCCCGGGTCTCGACTGCCGGTGAGCAGTCCCTGGACGAGCTGAAGAAGGACCCCGAGCGCTCCAAGGGCCTGATCAACTACCTGATGCGCGACCGGCACGGCAGCCCGTTCGAGCACAACTCGATGACCTTCTTCATCAGTGCCCCGATCTTCGTCTTCCGCGAGTTCATGCGGCACCGGGTCGGCTGGTCGTACAACGAGGAGTCGGGCCGCTACCGGGAGCTCCAGCCGGTCTTCTACGTCCCCGACACCGACCGCAAGCTCGTCCAGGAGGGCCGCCCGGGCAAGTACGTCTTCGTCGAGGGCACCCCCGCCCAGTACGAGGCGGTCAGCGGCACCCTGCGGGAGTCGTACGAGCAGGCGTACGCGTCCTACCAGAAGCTGCTCGCCGAGGGCGTCGCCCGCGAGGTCGCCCGTGCGGCCCTCCCCGTGGGCCTCTACTCCTCGATGTACGCCACCTGCAACGCCCGCTCCCTGATGCACTTCCTCGGTCTGCGCACCCAGCACGAGCTGGCCAAGGTGCCGTCCTTCCCGCAGCGGGAGATCGAGATGGTCGGCGAGAAGATGGAGGCGGAGTGGGCCAGGCTCATGCCGCTGACGTACGCCGCCTTCAACGCGAACGGCCGGGTGGCCCCGTAACCAAGGCCTGCGAAGCCCTGTTCCCCCGCTCGGAACGGATGTACGGATCAGCCTCGCGAAGTGTCCGTATTGCGGCATTTAGAGAAGTTCATCTAGCCTGATCAAACGGACCCGGCACTGCTTGAACCCCCGAGCAGGCAGTGCCGGGCTCCTTATTTGTCCGGACTTTCTCGGCACCCCGAGGGCAGACCAGGCATTGCGCACCGAGTAGCGTGTTACCCATGGCTCCGACCTCGACTCCGCAGACCCCCTTCGGGCGGGTCCTCACCGCCATGGTCACGCCCTTCACGGCGGACGGCGCACTCGACCTCGACGGCGCGCAGCGGCTCGCCGCCCACCTGGTGGACGCAGGCAACGACGGCCTGATCATCAACGGCACCACCGGCGAGTCCCCCACCACCAGTGACGCGGAGAAATCGGACCTCGTACGAGCCGTACTGGAGGCCGTCGGCGACCGCGCCCACGTCGTCGCCGGCGTCGGCACCAACGACACCCACCACAGCATCGAGCTGGCCCGCGAGGCCGAGCGCATCGGCGCCCACGGCCTCCTCGTCGTCACGCCGTACTACAACAAGCCCCCGCAGGAGGGCCTGTACCGGCACTTCACGGCCGTCGCCGACGCCACCGGGCTGCCGGTCATGCTCTACGACATCCCCGGCCGCAGCGGCGTCCCCATCAGCACCGAGACGCTCGTCCGGCTCGCCGAGCACCCCCGGATCGTCGCCAACAAGGACGCCAAGGGCGACCTCGGCCGCGCCAGCTGGGCCATCGCCCGCTCCGGCCTCGCCTGGTACTCCGGCGACGACATGCTGAACCTGCCGCTGCTCTCCGTCGGCGCGGTCGGCTTCGTCTCGGTCGTCGGCCACCTGGTCACCCCGGACCTGCGCGCCCTCGTCGAGGCCTATGTCTCCGGCGATGTCGTCAAGGCCACCGAGATCCACCAGAAGCTGCTCCCGGTCTACACCGGCATGTTCCGCACCCAGGGCGTCATGACCACCAAGGCCGCGCTCGCCCTCCAGGGACTGCCCGCCGGCCCCCTGCGGCTGCCCATGGTCGAGTGCTCCCCCGAGGAGATCGCCCAGCTCAAGATCGATCTTGCTGCCGGCGGGGTACAGCTCTAATCACCAGACTTCGCGCGGGGAACCGCGCAGCACGACTTCACAACCGAATAGATCCTGACAACTGAACACGCAGGTCACCGGTGCCTGCACACCACAACGACAACTGCTTCCGCACGAACGTCATGCGCGCCACGTGCCGTACCGGTACGTGGCGCGCATGGTGAGGAGAGTCTTTTGAGCCATCCGCATCCTGAACTGGCCCCGCCGCCGCCGCTCCCCGAGGGCGGCCTCCGGGTCACCCCGCTCGGCGGCCTCGGCGAGATCGGCCGAAACATGACCGTCTTCGAGTACGGCGGCCGCCTGCTGATCGTCGACTGCGGCGTGCTCTTCCCCGAGGAGGAGCAGCCCGGCATCGACCTGATCCTGCCGGACTTCTCGTCCATCCGGGACCGCCTCGACGACATCGAGGGCATCGTCCTCACCCATGGCCACGAGGACCACATCGGCGGCGTCCCGTTCCTGCTCCGCGAGAAGCCGGACATCCCGCTGATCGGCTCCAAGCTGACCCTCGCCCTCATCGAGGCCAAGCTCCAGGAGCACCGGATCCGGCCGTACACCCTGGAGGTGGCCGAGGGGAACCGCGAGCGCGTCGGCCCCTTCGACTGCGAGTTCATCGCGGTCAACCACTCCATCCCGGACGCCCTGGCCGTCGCCATCCGCACCCCGGCCGGCATGGTCGTGCACACCGGCGACTTCAAGATGGACCAGCTGCCGCTGGACAACCGCCTCACCGACCTGCACGCGTTCGCCCGGCTGAGCGAGGAGGGCATCGACCTCCTGCTCACCGACTCCACGAACGCCGAGGTCCCGGGGTTCACCCCGCACGAGCGCGACATCTCCAACGTGCTGCGCCAGGTCTTCGCCGGCGCCCGCAAGCGGATCATCGTGGCCAGCTTCGCCAGCCACGTCCACCGCATCCAGCAGATCCTGGACGCCGCGCACGAGTACGGCCGCCGGGTCGCCTTCGTCGGCCGCTCCATGGTCCGCAACATGGGCATCGCCCGCGACCTCGGCTATCTGAAGGTCCCCCCGGGCCTCGTGGTCGACGTCAAGACGCTGGACGACCTGCCCGACCACGAGGTCGTCCTGGTCTGCACCGGCTCCCAGGGCGAACCGATGGCGGCGCTGTCCCGCATGGCCAACCGGGATCACCAGATCCGGATCGTCGAGGGCGACACGGTCATCCTGGCCTCGTCCCTCATCCCCGGAAACGAGAACGCGGTGTACCGCGTGATCAACGGCCTGACCCGCTGGGGCGCCAACGTCGTCCACAAGGGCAACGCCAAGGTGCATGTTTCCGGCCACGCGTCCGCGGGTGAGCTGCTGTACTTCTACAACATCTGCCGCCCGAAGAACCTGATGCCGGTCCATGGCGAATGGCGCCATCTGCGCGCCAACGCCGAGCTGGGTGCCCTCACCGGTGTCCCGCACGACCGGATCGTCATCGCCGAGGACGGCGTCGCGGTCGACCTGATCGAGGGCAAGGCCAAGATCTCCGGCAAGGTCCAGGCGGGCTACGTCTACGTCGACGGCCTCTCCGTCGGCGACGTCGGCGAGCCGGCGCTGAAGGACCGCAAGATCCTCGGGGACGAGGGCATCATCTCCGTCTTCGTGGTCGTGGACGCGTCCACTGGCAAGATCACGGGCGGCCCGCACGTCCAGGCACGCGGCTCCGGCATCGAGGACGCGGCCTTCTCCGACGTCCTCCCGAAGATCACGGAGGTCCTGGAGCGCTCGGCCCAGGACGGGGTCGTGGAGCCGCACCAGCTCCAGCAGCTCATCCGCCGCACCCTCGGCAAGTGGGTCTCCGACACCTATCGCCGCAGGCCGATGATCCTCCCGGTGGTCGTGGAGGTCTGACGCTCCGTCGACGTGAGCCCGGAGCGGGGCGCCTCGATTTGCATCGGGGCGCCCCGCTCCAGTACGTTTACGGCTCCGCCCAACCGGGAACCCCAGCACTTCACGCGCTGGACACAGGTGCCCGGAGCGAGTGGGAAAACCGACTCAGAACTTCTGATAAAGTCGGTGAGCGCCGGAAAGGAAACCGCGAGAGCGGGGAACTGGAAAGCACCGAGGAAATCGGATCGAGAAAAGATCTGATAGAGTCGGAAACGCAAGACCGAAGGGAAGCGCCCGGAGGAAAGCCCGAGAGGGTGAGTACAAAGGAAGCGACCGTTCCTTG